>JANYJB010000003.1 GCA_025361935.1 Verrucomicrobiota bacterium | reverse complement strand
CACGAAGAGCGCGCCCGTCAGCACGATCAAGCCCTGGCCCTCGTCCTGGAATTCGACCGTATCCGCAACGAACGCGATGCAAAGCCTGAGTCACCTGCTGCAACGTCTCGCTGACTCTGGCGTCGAGTTTGTCATCATCGGCGGCTTTGCCGGCGTCTTGCACGGCTCCGCCTTGGTGACGCGAGATCTTGATATTTGCGCGGTGCTAACGCCGGCAAATATCGAGCGACTGCGCGTGGCCTTAAAGGATTTAAACCCGAAACACCGTATGACGCCGCAGGCTCTTTCGTTTCTGCAGGTGCCGAAACCAGGTGAAGGAGCGAACAATCTTTATTTGCGCACAGACTGGGGCGTGGTGGGTGTTTTATCCTCCGTGCTTGGACTGGGCGATTTTGAACGACTGAAGGTTCATGCCGAGACGATCATGATCGGAGGCAAGGCATGCAGGCTTATCGGCCTGGAGGATCTCATCCTCGCCAAGGAGGCGATGGGACGGGAAAAGGATATGCTCGCGGCCAAGGAATTGCGGGCGGTCGCTGAAAAACGCCGCGAGCGCGGGGGATAATTAGGCCGGCCACTCCGGCACACGCGGGGGCTACTCCGCCTCACCCGCCAGCCGGGCGGCCTTGCGCTTCTTCCAGTCCCAATACCACGCGATCCAGATGGACGCCTCGTAGAGGATGTAGAGCGGCACCGCCATCGCCACCTGCGTGATGACTTCGGGCGTCGTCAGCAGCGCGCCGAGGATGAGGCACAACACGATCACATGCCGGCGATAACGCCCCAACTGTTGATGCGTGAGCAGGCCCATCTTGACGAGCAGCAGCACGATCACGGGCAACTGGAACCCGACACCCATGCCGAAGATGAATTTCGTGACGAAGCTGATGTAGTCGTCCGCCTTCCAGTCGTAGGCCTCGAAACCCATGAGCTGCGAATACTCGATGGACGCCCGCAGCGCGACCGGAAGGAGGAAAAAATAAGTCAGCGTCACCCCGGCAAGAAACAGCGCCGTGCCCCAGGCCAGCCAGGTGCCCAGCGCGCGTTTTTCTCGGATGTGCAAGGCGGGCAGGATAAACTGCCCCATAAAAAACACCCAAAATGGCGACGAGAGCACCAACCCGCCGTAGATGGCCACGTGAAACGCGACGAAGAACGCCTCCGTGGGGCTGAAGTTGTGCAACTTCACCCGCACGGCATCGCCGGCGGCGGGAGTCGCCGGATCAGGCGTGAGCGTCATGACCTGCCGGCCATCGACCACCGCCGTGCCCACATGAAAAAGCATATGCGGATTCTTGCCCTCGGGAAGTCCGGGAAACTGCTCCGCCGAGACCGGATAAGGACCGAGCTTCGTGTCGCCGATCTGGAAGGCCACCGAGGGGTGCGGCTTCTCAAACATATCCATCCGGTGCAGCGGATATTCCAAAAGAGAAACCAGCCGGTCGCCCATGAACAGGCACAACACCAAGCCCACGCCCACGGCCATCGCGGATTTTACGAGCGCGGAACGCAGGTCGTCGAGGTGCGCCCAGAAGCTTTTTTGGGAGCCCGGGGCGCCGTCGCCGGAAGAGTCGTTGTCGTCAAACGCCATGGGTTAACTCGCGGCATTCAGGCGGCAGGGACGCGACGCAGCAAGCGGGGAAGTAAAATCGCCCGCCGCCTTCAAATCTGGAAATCCGTGCGTCCACTGGCTTCGTGCAGGCCGCACTCGCGCTTCACGCCGCCGAACCGCGTCTGCTCCTCCGTCATGCCCGCCTCGAGTTTCGAGGTGCTGTGCCAGTCGCCCACGGAGACATAGCCCTCCTCCCAAAGCGGATGGTAGTTGAGCCCGTGCTCCGTGAGGTAGCGGTGGATGGTGCGGTTATCCCAGTCGATGATCGGGTGGACCTTGGTGATCTTGTTCTGGCGTTGCACCACGGGAAGGGCCTCGCGCGTGCTGGCCTGGGAGCGGCGCAAACCGGCCAGCCAGGCGGTGGCCTTCAATTCGCGCACGGCGCGGTCCATCGGCTCAACTTTGTTCAGGTGGTTGTAGCGCTTCAGCCCGTCGATGCCCTGCTCCCACTGCTTGCCGAAGAGCGCCTCCTGCTGGGCGGCGGTCTTGGCGGGCACGTAGGTTTTGAGGTTGAGCGACAGTTTTTCCGTGAGGTCTTTCGCGAAGCGGTAGGTCTCGGGAAACAGGTAACCCGTATCGACAAAGATCACCGGAATGTTTGGCGCAACACGTGTCACCAGATGCAGCATCACGGCCGACTGAATGCCAAAGCTGGTCGTCAGCACGAGGCCGTCGCCAAACTGATCCAGCGCCCACTTTACCCGTTCTTGCGCCGAGGCTTTTTCCAAATCCAATGTGCTCGGCAATGATGTCACGGCGGCTGCGTTCATGAAAGTGCCATAACCAATACTTACTTCATGTCCTAAGTAAAGATTAGGTGCAGGTATAATCTTAAGCGTATATTGAAGAGCATATTAAATCCCCACATAATCCTGGGAGATTTAATCTTGGATCAACGATAGCCGCTTCTGAAACTATTTCACCGCCGCCAACAGGCGTTCGAGTTCGGCCCGTTTGGCCTGCTGGTCGGCGAGCTGTTTGCGAGCGCCTTCGAGGACGGCGGGAGGGGCTTTGCTGGTGAACGCCTCGTTGGCGAGACGCACCTCGGTGCCGGCGATGTGCTTGGCGAGCGTCTGGATTTCCTTGGTCAGACGCGCGCGCTCGGCAGCGGGGTCAACCTGCACCCCGGTGTCGAGGAAGAGCGTGCCGAGCGAGGTCACCGTCGCAGGCAGCGACAGCTTTTCCGTCGTGCGGGCGATTTCCGCCGCGCCAACGAGGCGAGCGAGCTTGCTCAGGTTTTTCTCCAGCGCGTGCCACTCGGGCTGGCCGGCGAGAACGAAGAATTTCACGTCGCGTTTTTGCGCCACGGATTGATCGGCTTTGAGCTCGCGGGCGAGCGTGCTGAATTGCTTCAACTGCTCCACGCGGCCGGTCGCGGCGGCATCAACCGTCACGCCGCGCTTGGCAAACAACGCGACCAGCCCGGCGGCGGTCTCGATACGCGTTTCCTGAACGAAGGATTTCTCGGCGCCGTAGCCGAGCAGGTGCCAGAGTTCCTCGGTGATGAAAGGCGCGAACGGCTCGAACATGAGCAGGAACTCGCGGATGACGAGATCCTGCACCGCGAGCACGTGCGCCTTGGCGGCGGGCTCCTGAAGGCGGGCCTTGGCGACCTCGACATACCAGTCGCAAAAATCATTCCAGAAAAACGAATACAACCGCTGCGTCGCGCCGGCGAACTCGAACCCGGCGAAGCTCTTTTCGAGCGTGGCCATCGTGTCGAGCAACGCGCCGAGAAGCGCATGGTCGTCGTCGTCGAGGTGCGCCGGATCGATGCGACCGAGAATTGCCGCGAGCGAGGAGTTGTCGGCCATCTCGCCGCTCATCTGGCGGAAGCGGCAGGCGTTCCAAAGCTTGTTGCAGAAATGCTTGCCGGCCTCGACGCGGGACTCGTCGAACTTCACGTCCTGGCCGAGCGGCGCGATCTGGAGCAGGCCGAAGCGCAGGCCGTCGGCACCGTAGGCGTTGATGAGGTCGAGCGGGTCGGGCGAGTTGCCGAGGGTCTTCGACATCTTGCGGCCCTGCTTGTCGCGGACGATGCCGTTGAAATAAACGTGTTTGAACGGAATGCGCTGCTCCACGGGCGCGCCGGGGCGGGCGAATTCGAGGCCGGCCATGATCATGCGGGCGACCCAGAAGAAAATGATGTCCGCGCCCGTCGCGAGTGTGGTCGTGGGGTAGAACGCATCGAAGTTGGCCTTCGCCTGCGACTCCGCATCGGGCCAGCCGAGCGTGCCGAAGGGCCAGAGCCAGGACGAGGCCCACGTGTCGAGCACGTCGTCCTCTTGATCCCAGTTTTCCGGATCGGCGGGGCCGGCGAGGGAAACGTGGATTTTCTTCGGATCGCGAAGATCGGCCTCGGTAAGTTTCTCGCGGTCGATGCCCTTGGCATACCACACGGGAATGCGATGGCCCCACCAGAGCTGGCGGCTGATGCACCAGTCCTGGATGTTTTCGAGCCAGTTGAGATAAACCTTCGACCAGCGCTCGGGGTGCATCTGGATGAGGCCGTCGCGCACGACCTGCTTGGCCTCCTCGACGCGCGGGTAGCGCAACCACCACTGCTGCGTGAGACGCGGCTCGATGGGCACGCCTGCGCGCTGCGAATAGCCGACGTTGTTCTCGTAGGGCTTTTCCTCGATGAGCGCACCGGACTCGCGGAGGAGTTCGGCGGATTTTTTGCGGGCGGCGAAACGCTCCATGCCCGTGAGCGCGGGACCCGCGAGCTCGTTGAGGGTCGCGTCGGCATTGAGCAGGTCGATGACGGGGAGTTTGTGGCGCTGGCCGATCTCGAAATCGACCTTGTCGTGCGCGGGCGTGACCTTGAGCACGCCGGCGGCGAAGACGGGATCGACGGCGGTGTCTCCCACGATGGGCAGCGGCGCACGTTCGCCCAGCGGACGCCAGACGGTTTTACCGATTAGGTGTTTGTAGCGTTCGTCGTCGGGGTGGACCGCGAGGGCGACGTCGGCGGGGATGGTCT
Organism: Verrucomicrobiota bacterium; assembly: GCA_025361935.1. Classification (GTDB taxonomy): domain Bacteria; phylum Verrucomicrobiota; class Verrucomicrobiia; order Opitutales; family Opitutaceae; genus Rariglobus. The sequence goes on along the minus strand of JANYJB010000003.1, from coordinate 542 downwards.
CGGGGCGCGTCGTCTCGACGGTGAGATGGGTGAGTTCGCCGGAAGGTTCGACCAACTCGTAGCGGAGCTTGTAGATGAAGCCCTTCGTCGGGCGCATCTCGACTTCCTCGTCGGAAAGCGCGGTGAGCGAGGCAGGGCACCAGTTGACCATGCGCTTGCCACGGTAAATGTGGCCGCCGTCGAAGAGCTTGATGAACGACGTGAGCACGGCGCGGCTGTAGTCCGCGTCCATGGTGAAGGCGGTGCGGTCCCAATCGCAGGAACAGCCGAGCTGGCGGAGCTGTTTGAGGATGTGGTCTCCCTTTTCGTCGCGCCAGGTCCACACGCGCTTGAGGAACTCCTCGCGGCCGAGGTCGCGGCGGCCCTTGCCCTCGGTTTTCTTGAGGTGCTTTTCCACCATCGTCTGCGTGGCGATGCCGGCGTGGTCGGTGCCGGGGATCCAGCAGGCGGCCTTGCCTTCGAGGCGGGCGCGGCGGATGAGGACGTCCTGGAGGGTGTTGTTGAGCACATGGCCCATGTGCAGGATGCCGGTGACGTTGGGC
>JANYJB010000079.1 GCA_025361935.1 Verrucomicrobiota bacterium | reverse complement strand
GGGATTGTGCGTGACGAGCACGACCGCCTGGCCGTTCTCGCGCGCGAGCCGGGCCAGCAGGTCGAAAACCATCGTGGAATTTTTTTGGTCGAGATTGCCTGTCGGCTCGTCGGCAAGGATGACCGACGGCTCGTTGGCCAGAGCGCGCGCCACCGCCACGCGCTGCTGTTCGCCTCCGGAGAGCTCGGTGCCCAGCCGGTGCGTCTTGTCGCCAAGACCGACCTCACCGAGCAGGTGCCGCGCCCGCGCTGTCATGACGGCCTCATCAAGCAGGCCGAGCTTGCGCATGGGCATCATCACGTTTTCCAGCGCGGAAAACTCCAGCATCAGGAAATGAAACTGAAACACGAAGCCCAGGTGCCGACCGCGCGCGGCGGTTCGTAGCTCGTCGCTAGAGTTGGAAACCAGCTCGCCGCCGATCCAGATCCGGCCGTCGTCCGGCCGGTCGAGCAGGCCCAGTTGATAGAGCAACGTGGACTTGCCGCAACCCGAAGGGCCGACGATCGCATGGACGAGCCCCCGCTCCGCCTCGAACGACACCCCGCGCAACACATGCACGCGCCCGGCGTCACGCCCGAGATGGCGGTGCAGATTTTCGCAACGGATCACGGTGTTGTTTGCGGAAGGTATGCTCATTGCGAAGTCCCCCGGATGACATCCCCCGGCTCCAGCCGCGCGGCGCGTCGCGCCGGGATAAGGCTCGCCGCCATCACGATCACCGAGGCGATGACCACCGCCGCCACGTAGTGCGAAAGCGACCACGAAACGACGAAGGAATCGGTCGAAAAAATACCGCGGATGCGGATGGGCAGCTTGGAAACGCCATAAGTGGCGGCCGCGCCGAGCAGGCAGCCGGCGATCGCACCCGCGCCGAGCACGATGGCACCCTGCCAGATGAAGATGCGGGCGATGTCCGTGCGGGTGTAGCCCATCGAGCGCAGGATCGCGATATCCTTGGTCTTCTCCATCACCACCATCGCGAGCGTATTGAACATCGCCAGGCCCGAGATGAGGATGATCGTCGAGACCGTGATGGCGGAGGACAGACGCAGCGCGCGGAAAACATCGAGCCAGGTTTTCTCGCGCTTCTGCCACGGCGCGACCGCGTGACCGATGACCTCCTGGATGCGCACCGCGTCCTCGCGCGCGCGGTCAGGATCGAACAGGTTTACCTGAAGGAACGACGCCCCGGTGGGCTTCTGGAAAAGCGAACGCGCCTCGGGCAGATGGACGTAAACGCGCACCCGGTCGATGTCACTCACGCCGGTCTCGAAAATCGCGCTCACCCGGTAGCGGCGGATCGCGCCGTTCCACTCCAGCGTGAACGAGTCGCCCGGATGCAGTTTCTGGCGGACGGCGAGGATGCTGCCGACCACCGCGCCGGTGGGCACAATGCGGAAATCCGCGAGGCTGCCCTGCAGGATCTGCCGCGAGAGGTCGGAAACCGCGAGGTGGTCGGTGATGTTCACCCCCTGCACATGCACGGTCTCCCCGCTCACGTTGGTCGCGAGGGTCGCCGTGCCTTCGAGCACGATGGAGACGCCGGAAACGTTTTTGAAATGCCGCACCGCCTCGCTGATGCGCACGGGGTCCTCGACGCCGGGGATGATCTTCTTGTTGCCGTCGCTCGCCACCAGGAAGTCGGAATGCCCCGTGGCCCCGTCCGCCTCCATGGGGAACAGCGTCTCCTGCAGCCGGTCCTCGATCTTGAGCGCGCCGTTGGTGCCGAGGATCGTCTTGATGAAAAAATCCTCGAAGCCGCTCGTCTGCGCCTGCGTGACGATGAAAAACCCCACGCCGAACATGATCCCGATCAGGCTCATGACCATCGCCCGGCGGCGCGCGGTGAGAAACCGCAGGGCGATGCGCAGATTCGGCGACATGGGCGATGCTCTCAGGAGCGCGCGGCGCGCACCCGGTCGCCCTGGCGGTAGGCGTCGAGGTTGTCGGTGATGACGAGCTCGCCCTCCTTGAGGCCGTCCTTGATCTCGACCTCGTTGAGGCTTTCGTAGCCGCGCTGCACGCGGCGCTGCTCCACGCGGCCGGATTTCACGACGAGCACGTAGTCGCCGAGCAACGCACGGCGCGGGATGATCAGCACGTCAGGATGTTCGCCGATGGTGATGCTCGCCTCGCCGCTCAATCCTGGCACCAGCCGCTCGGGCGCGATGGCGACTTCGAGGACGACCGTGTAGCGTTGCGTCAACGGATCGGCGGTCGGCAGCACGCGCGCGACCTTGCCGGAAAACTGGTCGTTGCCGTAGCTCAGGAAGCGCACGGTGGCGTTCTGGCCGACGGCGATGCCGGCAAAATTTTCCTCGGCGACGCGGGCCTCGACCACGCGCGCCTTCGCCAGCAGGGAGGCGAGCGGGGCGCCGGGGGCGATCAGGTCGCCCACGTGGGCGGAGACCGCCGTGACGTCGCCACCGATGGGCGAAACCAGCGAGGTTTTCTCGATCTGGCGCTTCTGGGTTTTGATCTGGGTCGCGAGGCTGTCGATGAGCGCGGTTTCGTTCACGTCCTCGATCTCCTGCTTTTGCTCGAGCTGGCGGAGCTCGCGTTTGCGCTTGTCGAGCTCGGTGGAGGGATACTGGCCGGCCTCGGCCAGCTTGGTGAAGTTGGCGAGATCGGCCCGCGCGGTCTCGAGATCGAGCTTCGTGGCCGAGCCGATCTCGCGGCGGCGGACGGCGGCGTTGTAGTCGTTGGTCGCGCGCTCGAGATCGAGCCGGAGGTCGGTGTCGTCTATCTTGAGCAGCATCTGCCCTTGTTTGACGGCGGCGCCGAGCACGAGGGCGGAATCCTGCACGCGGCCGCCGGCCTCGCTGCGCAGGTCCATGATGTAATCGGCGCGCACGACCACGTTGGCGGGCACGGCGTTGAGGGCGGTGCCGCGCTTGACGGCCGCAACCGCCGCCTTCGGCTCCGCCAGCGAGAGTGCCAGCCAGGCGGCGCCGGCCAAGGCGAGCGCCGTCATCACCCAATACAAAATGCGGCGGGATTTCACGGGAAGGATATTTCCTTGGAGGGCTTGGTCGCGCGCTGGCGCAAAAGCTCTTGCTCGGCCAGCAGCAGGATCAATCCGCCGCGCAGCCTGTAGAGATTGGCGCGCTCGACTTGCGCGGCCCCCCGGCGCGTCTGCCATTCGGCGTCGGCCAGCCGGCCGGATTTGCGCAGGTCTTCATCCACCTGCTGGCGGGACGAGGTCTGGGCGAAGCGCTCCTCGGCGATCTGCAGTTCCTTGACGGTGAGGGTGACGTCCGTCGAGCCGTCGGCCAGATCCTGCGCCAGCTGCGTGCGGGCGTCGTCGAGCGCGCGTTCGCTTTGGCGCACGAGCACCTTGGCCTGCCGCACGGCGGCGCGGGTGGCGAAGCCGTCGAAGATGTTCCAGTTCACGTTGACGCCGCTGTAATACGACAGCACTGCGGTCTGGTCCGCACCACTGGTTTGGTCTTGGTTCGCGCCCGCCGCGAGATTGACCATGGGGAAGTTGCGCACGCGGGTGATGTCCTTGTTGAGCCGAGCAGCGGTGAGCTCTCCCTGCGCGCGGGCCAGCGCCGCCGGGGGCGCGCCTTGGGCGGCGGGCGCCGGAGCGGCGGGCGCGAGCAACGTGACCAGCTCGGTGGATACTCCGGGGATTTGCGCGGGCAAACCGTCCGGCGAGAATGAAGGCAGGCCGTTGAGCACGGCAAACGCGCGCAACGCACGCTGGAACGCCTCGCGCTTGCGGTCACGGGCGACCTCCGCCGACTTCACGTCGAGTTCCTCGGCGGTGAGCAGATCGGCGGAGACCTGGCCGCGGGCCGCCTGATCGCGGCTGGCCTTCAGGTGGCTGGAGAGGCGTTCGCAGGCCGCGTCGGTCTCGGCCGTGTCGAGTTTTTGCAGCACGAGGTCGAGATACCGCCGGCGGATGTCGAGCACGAGCGTGCGGCGGGCCTCGTCGTAGTCGTTGTCGGCGAGCTGCCGCTGGATTTGGGCGACGCGCTTTTGGTTATCGAGGGAGTTCCAGTGCCAGAGCGGTTGCTCGGCGAGGGCGTTGTAGTAAGTTTGAAAGGAGCCGGTGCGGTTGGCGTCGGAGGCTCGGTAGCCTCCGGAGCCGTAAACATTCACGTGCGGACGGGTGAGGCTGCGGCTTTCCTCCTCGCGGGCGGCGGCGGCGAGCGCCTTGAGCCGGGCGTCGATCACGACGGGCGACGTCTCGAGCGCCTTCGCGGTCAGCGGCTGCAGGCCGTCGATGAGCGTCTCGGGAATCCGCAGGAGCGCCTCCGACGCCCCCGAAGTCTGTCCTTTGAGGGACAGGCCACCCAAGCCAGCGAGCATGACAACAATGCAGAATGATCGGCGCATAATGGAGGTTTACCCCCGAATAACCGTGGTCGGCGGTTCCGCTGGCAACACCGAAGTTGGGCGCGTGCAAAATCATCCGGGCGCGAGGATTGCACTTGTTATCGGTTTCTGGGACGGGCGTTGTTCTCGCAGCCGCCATGAGGAATCCGCTTTGCCCACTGCGGGCGCCCGCCCGCTGAACCGATGCCCGCCGCCCACAACATCGACGCGCCCGCCCCGGCTTTTCTGCGGGCGGTTGACAGCCCGATCCACGTCGCCGGGTGGTTTTGCGATGAAGCAGGATTCCCGGCCCTGGCGATACGGGTGCGCATCGGGCGCGAGCTTTTCGAATGCCAGCCGATCGTGCGGCCCGACGTGCAGGCGCATTTCCTCGGGCGCCGCGAGGTGCATCCGCGATGCGGCTTCGTCACTCGGGTCCATGCCCCCCGGGGCCTGCACCGGCTTCACGTCGAGGCCCTGACCCGCGACAACCAAACCATCCGGCTGGGCTCGCGCCGGGTGTTCATCCTGCACCACCACCAGGAAACACCCGTCCGCTTCGACGAGGTTCCCCTGGACAAAGTCCTTGGCCTGCTCCGGCCGGCGAACGCCGAGACGCCCCCGCCCGCCGCGTCGCGTCCCGTGGCGGTCATCGTCCCGATTTATCGCGACGTGGGCATGACGCGGACCTGCCTGGAACGCGCGATGGGCGAAATCGCCGGGCACGGTAACCGCCGCCTGCTCGCCATCAACGACGCCAGCCCCGAAGCCGGGATGGCTCCCATGCTGGCCGAACTCGCGAGGCGCTGGCCCCGGCATTTCGCCGTTCTGGAAAACAAAAAAAACCTCGGCTTCGTGCGGACCATCAACCGCGGGCTGCAAGCCGCGGACGGAGCCGACGTTGTCCTGCTGAACAGCGACGCCCATGTCGCCAACGACTGGTTGAGCCGATTACAGCAGGCCGCGTGGGCGCGCCCCGACGTCGGCACGGTCACGCCCCTTTCCAACAACGCCGCCCTCGCGAGCTTTCCAAACGCTTTCGCCGAAAACCCGTTGTTCCTGAATCTCCCCGAGGCCGAGATAGACCTGAGCCTTTCTAGGCATCGTCTCCCCGACGTCGAGGCGCCGACCGGCGTGGGTTTTTGCATGTATGTGCGCGCCGACTGCCTTGCCCGCGTCGGGCCGCTCGACGAAAAAAATTTCGGCCGGGGCTACGGCGAGGAAAACGACTTTTGCCAGCGCGCCCTCCGGCACGGCTTCAAAAACCTCATCACGCCGAACGTTTACGTCCGCCACTTCGGCGGCATGAGCTTCGCCGGCGAAAAAGCCGCTCTGATGGCCAAGGCCAGAAAAGCGCTCCGCCGTCTTCACCCGTCGTATTTCGCCGATGTCGTCCGCTTCGCGAACGCCAATCCCCTGGCTGCCGCGCGGCTCTGCCGGATGTGCGAAATCATCGGCCGGCTCCAGCGCCCGGTCATCCTCGCGATCAGCCATCATCTGGGCGGCGGCACGCGGCAGCATATCGCGGAACTCGCCGCGCACCTGGGCGACAAGGCCCATTTCGTGCTCATCAGACCGGGCTCCGCCCGCGACACCTTATTGATTCATCCCGACGTCAAGGAGGACGCTGGCGAAAGCATCGCGCTCACCCTGCCTCAAGACTGGGAACCGCTGCTAGCGCTGCTGTGCGCCCTGCGCCCCGCGCTGGTTCATTTTCACCACACGATGGGTGTCCCACGAAAACTCCACGACCTGCCCCGCGCGCTCGGGCTCCCGCATGTCGTCACCGTTCACGACTACCACTGGATCGGCGCCAATCCTACCCTCGTGAACGATCGGCACCGTTACGAGGGCGACCCGCTGCGGGCGCCGATGGGGAAGCCCGACCTTGTTCTCCCCGAGCAGACACCGGAGGCCTGGCGCGAGGCGCATCGTCCGCTGCTGGAAACGGCTCGCGAAGTCATCTTCCCCAGCCGCTCCACCCGGGACATCTTCGGCACGCTTTATCGTTTCGCCTCCACCCGCGTTGTTCCCCACCCTGAAGACGCCCGTCCTGCGGCGACGCGGCCCCCGAAACCCGTAGGCTCCTCGGTAAACATCGGCCTCCTAGGCGATCTCAGCCTCGTGAAAGGCTCGTCAGTGGTCGAGGCGCTGGCCCGGCTTTCCCGCGACGCAAAACTCCCCTGGCGCTACACGCTCATCGGTCGCACGGATCTCCCTCTCCCTCACGTGGTCATCACCGGCGGCTATAAACCGGAGCAACTTGCCGACCTTATCAACCACCGCGGCATCGACGTCTTTTTTTTTCCCGCCCTCTGCCCGGAGACCTACAGCTACACCCTGAGTTACGCCCTCGCCTCGCACCGCCCGATCATGGCCTCGAGCATCGGGTGTTTTCCCGAACGTCTGGAGACCGCCGCCGTGGACACCCTGCTGTTCGACGTCAACTTGCCCCCGGCGGAACTGCTTTCGCAGGTAAAATATTTTATCCACACGCTTCAGACCACTCCCAAAAATCCCGGCGCGATGAACGCGCCTCCCGCCAGCCCCGCCTACTATACCGGGGAATACCTTGCACACTGCCGCCGCGCCGCCACGAGGAGCTAAGCCATGTCCAATTTATCCAAACCCGATCATTGCAGGTATCATCTCGATATCGCCCCCGCCGGCAGGGTTACCGAAAATCCCTTCACCATCACCGGGTGGTTTCTCGACGAGCAAGGCCGCGCCGCCCGCCAGATTCGCGTGCGCATCGGGTCGCGGGTGGTGATTTGCGACCGCGTTGACCGGCCCGATCTCGGCGCTCATTTCCCGCAGCCAGCCCTCGACGCCGGTTTTCGCTGGCTGATAAAAACCTGGCCGGGCCTGAAGTATGTCGTGCTTGAGGCGGAAACCGTGTCCGGCAACACCGTCGAACTCTACAGCCGCCTGCTTTGGATGCGATCCGCCCGGGCGCCACTCGTGTGTGACTACGCCACGTGGCTGGCGGCGGACACGCGTGTAAACCCTCCTGCGATTCCGCCGGAAAACGGTCCGCTCATCTCGGTGCTCATGCCGGTCTTCAATCCGCCCGAACGGTGGCTTCGCCGGGCCATCGAGAGCGTCCTCAACCAGACTTATCCGCACTGGGAACTCTGCATCGCCAACGACGCCTCCACCCATCCCGCCATCCGCCCGCTGCTCGACGGCTATGCGGTGCACGACCCCAGGATCAAGGTCGTCCATCGCGCCGAAAACGGCCACATCTCCGCCGCGTCCAATTCCGCCCTCGCGCTTTCCACCGGCGTTTTCACCGCCTTGCTCGACCACGACGACGAGCTGGTCCCGCACGCCTTGGCGGAAATCGTGCGCCTCCTCATCAATCATCCGGCGGCGGAGCTCGTTTATTCGGACGAAGACAAGATCAACGAGCAGGGCCGGCGCTACGACCCGTATTTCAAACCCGGCTGGAATCCCGATCTGCTGCTCGGCCAGAATTATTTCTGCCACCTCACGCTTTATAAAACCGCGCTGCTGCGCGCGCTCGGCGGATTCCGCGTCGGCCACGAAGGCGCCCAGGATTGGGATCTCGCCCTGCGTGCGGTCGAGCGGCTGCGTGACGACCAAATCGTCCACCTTCCCAAAATTCTCTACCACTGGCGGGCGATCGCGGGCTCCACCGCATTGCGTGCTGACAAGAAAAACTACCACACCGACGCCGCCAAAAAGTCATTGGATGATGCCCTGCGGCGCCGGGGCTGGCACGCCGAGGTCGTGCCCGGACCCGCGCGCCAGTGGCGCATCCGGCACGCGCTGCCGGACCAGCCGCCCCTCGTTTCCCTCATCATTCCCACGCGCAATCGCGTCGAGATTCTTCGTCCCTGCATCGAGTCCATCCTGAAGCTCACCACTTATCCGCGCTACGAGGTGCTCATTGTGGACAACGGCTCCGACGACCCCGCCACCCTCGCCTTCCTGGCTGAACTTGCCGCCCGCGACCCCCGTGTGCGCGTGCTCCGCGACGACGGCCCCTTCAACTACTCCGCCCTCAACAACCGCGCCGCCCGCGAGGCGCGCGGCGAACTCCTCGCCCTCGTCAACAACGACATCGAACCCATCACCTCCGGCTGGCTGGAAGAAATGGTCTCGCACGCCCTGCGCGCCGACATCGGTGCGGTCGGCGCCATGCTTTATTATCCTGACGACAAAATCCAGCACGCCGGCGTGGTCCTGGGCATAGCTGGGCCGAAGCGTGAAAATGGCGTCGCCGGCCACGCCTTTAAAGGGATGGCGCGCGGTTACCACGGTGGCATGAGCCGGCTTTTGCTCGCGCAAAACTACAGCGCCGTCACCGCCGCCTGCCTCGTGGTGCGCAAGTCGATTTACGAACAGGTGGGCGGCCTCAACGAAAACCACCTCGCCGTCAGCTTCAACGACGTCGATTTCTGCCTCCGCGTGCGGAAGGCGGGCTATCGGAATCTCTGGACGCCCTTCGCCGAACTCTACCACCACGAATCCGCCAGCCGCGGCACCGACAACTCCCCTAAAAAAATCATCCGGGCCGAACGCGAGGCGGCCTACATGCGAACGACATGGGGGCCGCTTCTGGACAACGATCCAGCTTACAATCCGAACCTCACCTTCGTGCACGAAGACTTCTCGGTGTCTTGGCCGCCGCGACGAGTGGCGGCCCGCCCCGATATCTCGGGCGCCCTCGACGAAACGCCCGCGTCCGATTCCAATCGCGCCACGGCTTCTCTCCTGAGCGCGGTTTTCGACGAAAATTTTTATCGGTGGCAGCTCAAGTCCGCGTCGTCACTGGCCAACGTTGTCATCGGCAACGCGCTGGCCCACTACCTCGATACCGGGTGGCGCCTCGGTCTTAATCCGCATCCCTTTTTTGACGTCCGCTGGTATCTGGCCGGCAATCCCGATGTCGTCCGCACCGGTGCCGAACCGCTCGTCCACTATCTCCGCCACGGATGGAAAGAAGATCGTCAACCCCACCCTCGATTCGACGGCACCCGCTACCTCGCCCGACACCCTTCGCTGCTATTATCGGCCACTTGCCCCCTTGCAGCCTTGGCCAGATCCCCGGCCCCGCGACCGACACCGCCGATTCCCCTCCCGTCGATCACATCGTTGCCGTCGCACTATCTCCGTGACCGCCCCTATCCCTATCTTGAATCGACGGTGGCCGCCCGCATCGCCGCCTACCGCGCCTCCCGCCGCACCGGCAACACCATCGCGTTCTGCACCAGCATCACCGGCGGTTACGACACCCTGCGCCTTCCCGAACATCTTTCCCCTGACATCGATTATTTCCTGTTCACCGACAGGCCCGAAACCGACGGCTACGGCGTCTTCCAAGTGCGCCCACTCGAAGGGCCGGCGGATAATCTCACCCGCGCGTCCCGCCACGCCAAACTCCAGCCGCACCACTGTCTCGCGCACTACGACATCGTCGTCTGGTGCGACGCCAACATCATCATCCGCGACGATCTTGGCCCCTTGCTCCGTCGCTTCGCTGACTCGAATCTTCCCGTCGCCTTTGTGCCTCATCCTCTCCGGCGCTGTCTTTATCACGAGGCCGTCATCTGCGCGTTGTCCGGCAAGGATCGCACCGAGACCATCGTCGCGCAGATGCTCGCCTACCAGCGCGAGGGTTATCCGACCGACCAAGGGTTGATCGAGACCGGCTTCTTCGCCTGCCGTCCGCAACGTCCCGAGACGCGCGCGTTTTTCGACGCATGGTGGGGTCAGCTCAGCCGCGGCAGCCAGCGCGACCAGCTCAGTGCAAACTACGTCCTCTGGAAACTGGGTCTCCCCGTTTTCCCGCTGCTCGGCGAAGGACACAACATCCGCACGCACCCCGCCACCGCGCTGCTGGAACACGGCACCTACGACGCCGGCCGCTTGGCCGCCCTCGCTGCCACGAAGCAAGATCCCGCGACGCCATGAACGCGCTGCCCTCCCCTCAACCGAAGGGCCTGAAGCCCTCTTGCCGCATGCGCACGCTCACCACGTGGCTCTATTTCGCCGGGCTGTTTTGGATCATTCTCGCGGCCAAACTCTGGCTCATTGGACAGTTCGGCAACTCCACTCCCTATTGGGATCAGTGGAACGGAGAAGCCTCTTTGTTCTTGGTTCCCTACCTGGAGCACCACCTGCAACTCGCCTCGCTCTTCGACGGACATTGTGAACACCGCATCTTTTTTTCCCGCGTGCTGGCGATCGGCCTTCTTAAACTCAACGGCCTATGGGATCCCAAATTGGAAATGGTTGTGCAGGCCTTTATCCATGTCGCCTGCATCCTCCTATTCATCGGATTGTGCCGGCAAGCCCTCGCCTCTTACGCCGCCAGACTCGCGCTCGGGCTTTTCACGACTGCGATTTTCGTGATACCTTTCGGATGGGAAAATACGCTGTGGGGCTTCCAATCCCAGATGTGCTTCGTGTCCCTTTGGGGTCTGATTGGCATCGGGTGTTGCTGGCGTTACCGCACCCTGTCTCCCGGCTGGTGGCTTGGGATTGCCTCCTGCGGTCTGGGTTTGATTTCGATGGCCAGCGGTCTCTTTGCACCCGCCGTAATCTGCGGATTGCACATCGTGCGCGCCGCTCAAAACAGGAGCGACTGGTGCCGGCAATTCCTCGGCTCGCTGGTGCTCATCACCATCGTCATCGCAGGTTTTTTACTCGTCTGCCACGTCCCCGCACATGATGGCCTCAAGGCCCATAGCGTCGGCCAATTCTTGGCCGCGTTGCTTAAAATCGCCAGTTGGCCGACGGCCATCCCCTGGCTTGCGCCCTTGTTTCAAGCCCCCGTGTTTCTGCTCCTGTTCTGGGCGCTCTGGCAACGCCGCCCCGCCGCTGATCCGGCCTGGCTGCTGATTTCGCTGGGACTCTGGGGCGAGGCGCAATCGCTCGCCATCGCCTACGGCCGGGCCGTAGGGTCGTATGCATCGCGCTACGCTGATAATTTCACGCTCACGCTGTGCATAAACTGCGCCTGCCTCCTCTATCTTTTCATCACGCTCAATGGCCGGCCTAAAAAAGCCCTGGTTATACTCGGCCTCTGGTGGTTTGGCGTCGTAAGCGGGAGTCTTGTTTATGTTTCCATCACACGCCTGCCGGCGGAGATCGCGCACAAGCGCTCGGAAATCCTCACCCAGGAAAATAACGTGCGCGCTTTCCTCTTCACCCATGACCTCGCCGCTTTCAAAGCCCGCCCGTTCCTGCAGCTCCCTTTTCCCGATCCCGCACTCCTTGCGGCTTTTCTCAACCACCCTGTTCTGCGCGACATCCTGCCCACCAATCTCCGCGATCCCCTTATCCCGGCGCACATCGCGACCAATCCCTCCGGCAGTTTCGGCCCCGAGGATTACTCTCCGGAAATAACCGGCCGCTCCTACGAAACCATCTTGGGTTCCTACAATTCGATCACAGGCAATGCGGCAACAGGCACGATCGAATTCAACTATCCGGCGGGCGGCCGCACCTCTTGGCTGAAGATGTTCGTGGCCGGCAATCCACAAGCTCCCGGCATGTCGCTCACTTTGATCGACGAGCGAGGGAGCGTCCGGGCGATTACTCCTGCCACCGACGCAGGTCATGTCTGGCAGTCTGCGGTTTTCCACCGGCCCGACGGCCCCTTCACTCTGCGCATCCAGGATAAAAATCCGGCGGCGTGGCTCGCGTTCACGCTCCCGCGCGAAGTCGGCCCTGCCAGTCTGGCTTCAAACTTTCTCCAGCGCATCGCACTCTGGCTGGTCCCCCTCGGCATCGCCCTGGTCTGTCTTGCAATCCGGCTTGATCCGGGACCGCACGCATCGCACCCACTTGTTGAGTAAAATCCCCCGACATCACCACGCAACACGCCGCGCGCATGCACGTCTCCATCATCACCGCCACCTTCAACCGCCTCGACCTCACGCGGGAATTTCTCGCCAGCCTCGAGGCCAACCCGCCGGCCGAGCCGTGGGAAATCATCTGGGTGGACGACGGCAGCACCGACGGGACCCGCGAGTGGCTGCAATCCCTGCCCGCGCCCCGTCACCGCGTCCTGCTCAACGACCGCAACCTCGGCTACGCCGTCAGCAACAACCTCGGCGCGCGCCTCGCCCGCGGCGACATCCTCGCCTTCCTCAACAACGACCTCGTGCTCACCCCCGGCTGGTTTGCGCCTATGCACGCTGTGCTCGCGTCGCACCCGCAGGCCGGCGTCGTCGGCAACGTCCAGCTCAACGCCCGCACCGGCGAAGTAGATCACAGCGGCGTCTTCTACCACGCCCGCGGCAAGCCCACCCATGACCGCACCCTGCCCGCCGGCGCGCCCCCCGTCCATCCGGTCATCGCCGCCACCGCCGCCTGCATCCTGATTTCCAAAACCCGCTTCGACGCCATCGGCGGCTTTGACGAACGCTTCATCAACGGCTGCGAGGACATCGATCTCTGCCTGCGCCTCCGCACCGGCGGATGGCAAAACTACGTCGCTCTCACCAGCATCGTGCGTCACCACGTCAGCGCGTCGCCCGGACGCAGCGTTAACAACGCCCAAAACACCTTCCTCCTCCTGCAACGCTGGCGGCCGCTCATCCCCGCGTTCGCCGCCGCATCGTGGGCCGATCCCGCCCTGCGCGACCGCTGGGAAAGCAAGCTCACCGGCTGGCGCTGGCCCGCCGCCTACCTCACCCGCCGCTGGCGGCGGCGCCCCGGCCAACCCTGCCCCGCATGGTTGCAAAACTTCGTCCCGCGATTCGTTGACCGCGAACTGGCCCGCTTGCTCCGTCACTCGCCCACGCTCGCGGTGCCGCCAGCCAATCCCCCATGATTTCGATAGCCAGTAAGCAAACCCCGCCGGTCGCTTTTTCACGCCGCCTGGTTTCCTACGCGCAAAACCTGGAGGACGTCATGCTCTGGCGCGCCGTCGGCTACGTGCCTGCCGGCTTTTACGTGGACGTAGGCGCGCAGGATCCACGCTCGGACTCCGTGAGCCGCGCCTTCTATGAAAACGGCTGGCGCGGCGTGCACGTCGAGCCCTCCCGCAATTATGCCCGCCTGCTGCGCGCCGACCGCCCCGACGAAACGGTCATCGAGGCCGCCCTCGGTGAACACACCGGCGATATCCCTTTTTGGGAAGCAGCCGACACCGGCCTAAGCACCGGCTCGCACGGCCAGGCCGGCCTGCTTTCCGGCCAAGGCCACCTTTTGCGCAAGACCACCGCAGCCGGCCTGACCCTCGCCAACGTGCTCGCGCCCCACGCCGCCCGCGACATCCACTGGCTGAAGATCGACGTGGAAGGCATGGAGGAGTCCGTGCTGCGCGGCTGGGGCGACAGCGCCGTCCGCCCGTGGATCATCGTTATCGAAAGCACCGCCCTCGACGGCCGCCCCAACCACCACGGCTGGGAACCGCTGTTGATCGACCGCGGCTACACGTTCGCCTATTTCGACGGCCTCAACCGCTTCTACGTTTCGCGCGCGCACCCCGAACTGCTCCCTTCCTTTTCCCATCCGCCGTGCGTCTTCGACGACTACCAGCTCTCCCCTCTCTCGCCCGTCCCGAGCAGCCGGTTGCTTAAAGCGCGCATCGCCGAACTGGCCGGGGAAAACGCGATATCCAAAGCAGAGATCGCCCGCCTCCGCGCCCTCCTCTACGCCGCCTCGGTCGGGCAACACCTCTACCGCGCCTTCCAACGCCTGCTCGGCAACCCCAACTATAACCGCAACCCCGACCTTGCGCGGCCAACGCCTCCCGCTCAAGAGTGACCGTTCAACGCAACCTCCCAACGATCATCCCTCACGCCATGCTCGCCCGTTTTTTACGCTACAAGGATATCGTCTGGTTCCGCGCCCTCGCCGGCCTCAAATCCGAAACCCGCCAGAACTACCTCGGCTACATCTGGTTTCTCCTCGAACCCGCGCTCAACAGCCTGACGCTCTACCTCATCTTTGGCGTGCTCCAGAAACGCCAGGGACTCGACTATATCACCCTGCTGCTCATCGGCACCACCACCTGGCAATGGTTCGACAGCGGCATCAACAGCTCCCTCCCGTCCATCAAGGCCAAGATCGGCGTCCTCAACTGCTACAACCTGCCGAAATACATTTTCCCCGTCGTCCAGATCATCGTCACCACGATCAAGTTCCTCTTCGCCTTCGGCGTCGTGCTCCTGTTCTGCTCGTTCGCCCACCACCCTCCCACGTGGATGTGGGCGTGGCTGCCGCTGATCTTCTGCGCGCAGCTTCTGGTCGTCGTCGGCCTCGCGCTCCCGCTCACCTTGCTCGCCACCCGTGTCAACGACGCCACCCTCGTCATCGCCGCCATCCTGCGCATCCTCTTTTTCATCTCGGGCGTCTTCTTCGCCGCCCAGAGCATCCCGGAAAACCTGCGGCTCGCGTTTTACGCCAACCCCATCGCCAGCCTCATGGAGAGCTACCGCCTCGTCGTCATCTACGACACCGCGCCCAACCTCCTCCACTTGGGCTGGGCTGCCGCCTTCGGCGCCTTGGCCAGCGCGGCCGGCTTCTGGCTCTGTATCCGCGTGGACAAATCCATCCTCAAATCCATCGCCGTCTGATGCACGCCTCCTCACCCATCATCGAGCTTCAGGACGCCGGCGTCTGCTACCGCTCCAACAAAAACTTCGCCTCCGGCCAGAAAAAGGAAATCTGGGCCCTCGACCGCATCAACCTTACCCTTCACAAGGGCGAGAAGCTCGGCGTCATCGGCCGCAACGGCTGCGGCAAAAGCACCCTCATGCGCGTGCTCGCCGGCATCTACTCGATCGACCGGGGCCTCGCCCGCTTCCAACCCGATCTCCACGTGCAACTGCTCTCCCTCGGCGTTGGCTTCGAGGGCAACCTCACCGGCCGCGAAAACGCCGTGCTCAACGGCATGCTCATGGGTAAAAGCCGCCGCCACATGCTCTCCCGCGTCGAGGCCATCTACGAATTCTCCGAGCTCGGCGAGTTCTTCGACTACCCCGTCGCCACCTACTCCTCCGGCATGAACGCACGCCTCGGCTTCGCCGTCGCCATGGAGACCGACCCCGACGTCCTCCTCATCGACGAGGTCCTCGGCGTAGGCGACGCCAAGTTCGCCGAAAAATCCGCCGCCGCCCTCCTCGGCAAGTTCACCGGCGACCAGACGCTCGTGCTCATCTCCCACGATCCCCGCACCATCGCCCGCCTCTGCACCCGCGCCGTGTGGGTCGAGAAAGGCGTCACCATGGCCGAGGGCCCGGTCGCCGAGGTCACCGCCCGCTATCTGGCTCATCTCCACAAACCCTCCGGCGCGTCATGAGCACTGCGGCCAGTCCAGCCAAATGCTCCCACCCTCTCCGTGTCTGCTGGCGCGTTCATCTCGCCCGCGCGCTCGGCATGAGACACCGGATGAATCAACCCTGGCACACGCACGCCTACCGGACGTTCCGCTCCCTCGCCGGCGACCCCTCCTACTCGCCCGCGCCTCCATCCGTCCCCGTTTTCGCGCGGGAACTCGACGCGCTCGTGCTGGCCACCCTTCGCGAGCACACCGTCCCCGCCTCCACTTCGCCGGCGGGACGCCGCATCCTCATGGATGTCTCCTTCACCGCCCGGCATGACAACAAAACCGGCATCCAGCGCGTCATCCGCAACCTCGCCCGAGAATTCGGCGCACCCGGCGACGACCGCTCCATCCTCGTCGTGGAAATCAAGGACGGCCTGCTCCACCCCTGTCCCCGCTTGAGCCACCCGGACGTCACCGACGCGAACACGGTGCCTGTGACGGTTTTGCCCGGAGACATCCTGCTCCTCATCGACAGCGGCTGGGGCGGGATGAACCGCGAATACGCGACGCTGCTTCCCCTGCTCCATGAACGCGGCGTGGTCATCGTCTCGGTCGTTTACGATCTCATTCCCATCCTGCAGTATGAATATTATCACACCATCCCCGGGTTCTCGCGGGACTTTGCAGTCTGGATCGGCCTGTTGCTCGCCTACTCGCGCTCCATCATCGCTATCTCGCAGGCCACGCAAAACGAATTCGCCGCCTACCTCAACCATCTCGGCCTCACGCGCAGGCCCGCGCTGGATTATTTTCACCTCGGCTTCGACCAGGTGGAAATAAAGCCCCATCCCAAGACCGCCTCCGGCGTCTTCGCGCTCAACCCAGTCAACCTCCTCATGGTCGGCGTGCTCGATAATCGCAAGGGCCACGCCACCGCGCTCGCCGCCTTTGACCGGCTCCGCCACGTCCGCTCGGATGTCGCCCTCCACATCATCGGCAAACGCGGCTGGATCGCGGATGAAACCATCGGGCGCATCGAGACCCACCCGCTGCTCGACCGGGCTCTCTTCTGGCATGCCCAGGCTCCGGACTCGCTGCTCGCCCAGGCCTACGAACAATCCACCCTCCTGATCGCCGCCTCCCACGCCGAGGGCTTCGGCCTCCCCCTCATCGAGGCCGCCCAGAAAGACCTCCCCATCGTGGCGAGCAACCTCCCCGTCTTCGCGGAAATCGCCGGCGATCACGTTTATTATTTCAACGTCGGCAACGACGACGCCCTCGCCGCGACCATCGAGACCGCCCTCGCCGCGATCGCCGCAGGCACCGCGCGCCGCTCCTCCGCCATCCCCGTCCTCACTTGGAAACAGAGCGGCGACATGCTCCTGCGCGCCGTCCGCGCCCGCCTGTAGGAAAATTGAATCCCATGCGCATCCTTCAAATCAGCACCCGCGGCGTCCGCTGCGGCATCGCCCACTACACCGACGTGCTGGCGCGTTCCCTCAACGAAGATGGCCGCGCCACCTGCGACATCCACCCGCTCGACCAGGACAAGATCCAAGCCAGCCAAAACCTCCGCGAGCTCGACGCCTATTTTGCCTCGTTGCTGCCGGAAGCCAAAAAATACGACTTCGTCCACATCCAGCACGAATACAGTTTTTTCGGCAGCGGGCGGCACGGCGTGACGGCCGCCAACTTCGCCCTCGGCAACTTTCTCCGCCTGCTCGGCCGCGCCGGCATCCGCCCGGCCGTCACCTTCCACAGCGATCCGCACGCCGTTGCCCAGCCCCGTTTCAAGTTCACGTTTCGTCCCCACAAACTGGTCTATCGCCTGCACCGGCGTCACGAGGACCGCGCCGCCAACCGCCGGCTTGGCGAGGCCTTCGCCGCCTTCCCCTCCGCCGCCGTCGCCCACAACGCCTTCTCCGCCGAATCGCTGCACGCCGAGCACTTCATCCCCAAGGATCGCATCCATCGCCTAAACCTCGCCGTGCAAAAACGCACCGTCTCCTGCACGCCGGCCCGGCGGCTCGAAATCCGCGAACGCGTCTCCCGCGACCTGAACCTCGGCGCCGGCGACATCCTCGTCGGCCTGGTCGGCTTCATCTCCGAATACAAGGGCCACCTCGAGGCGCTGCGCGCGCTCCACCTGCTGCCCCCTCACTACAAGCTCCTCGTCATCGGCGGCAAACACCCGCGCGACGCCTCGCCGTTTTTCGACCGGATGCTCCAACTGGTCCACGAACTGCGGCTCGAATCGCGCGTCCATGTCACCGACACTTTCGAGGACGAGGATCTCGACGCCTATTTCGAGCTCACGCATGTTCTCGCCGCTCCATATGCCGACCACTTCCGCTCCAGCTCCGCCGCGCTCACCCTCGGTCTCTGCTCCGGTCGCCCGCTCGTCGCCTCCGCCATCAAGCCCTTCCTGGAAATCAACCAGGAGTCGCCCTGCCTCGAACTGCACGCACCCCACGCCTTCCACGAACTTGCCTACCGCATTCGGCGCGTGGCCGAAAATCCTACGCTCTCCGCACGCCTCGTGGCGGCCGCCGCCGTTTACACCCAGGCCAACTCGCCCCGTGCGATCGCCGCCCGCCATCTCGACCTGTTCGCCAGCCTCAAGGCAAACTCATCCTAACTCCTCCGCCCCATGACCGACCGCGAAAAACAGGAACACCACATCGCCGAGCTCCTGCGGCTCATCCTGCCCAACGGCCAGCCCAATCTCCACCAGCTCAACCAAAAGCTGAAGGAGCTGGATAACATCAAACTCGTCATCAAACAATTCGGCCACGACCTCGCCACGCGCCTCTACGACTCCACCGCCGTGGACGCCGTGGACGGCCCCTCTTCCTTCGGCCTCCGGTCCAAGCCCTGCACGCAGGCCGACATGGACCACCCCGCGTTTCGCTGGTGGATAAAGTCTCTCCGCCTCGCCCACATCTACCACCGCAAAATCTGGGAATACGGCTTCGTCCTCCAGACCCTCCACGAAGCCGGCCTGTTGCAACCCGGCAAACGCGGCCTCGGTTTCGCCGTCGGCGAGGAACCGCTCCCCTCCTTTCTCGCCGCTCGGGGCATAACCGTCACCGCCACCGACGCGCCCGTCGCGGTCGTCGCGGGCAAAGGCTGGATCAACACCAACCAACACGCCGCCTCCCTCGAAAAAATCCACCAGCCCGCGCTCTGTCCCGAGGATATGTTTCGCCGCCATGTCGCCTACGAGGCGGTGGACATGCGCGCCATCCCCGCGCATCTCGCCGGCGGCTTTGATTTCTGCTGGTCCATCTGCAGCCTCGAACATCTCGGCTCGCTCGCCGCCGGCGCCGACTTTGTCGTCAACTCCCTCAAAACCCTCCGTCCCGGCGGCGTCGCCATCCACACCACCGAGTTCAATTACCTGAACGACACCGACACCGTGGACAACTGGATGACTGTTCTCTACCGCCGCAAGGACTTCGAAGCCCTCGCCGCCCGCATACGCGCGCTCGGCTACACGGTGGACGAACTCGACTTCGACATGGGCAAAAACCCGCTGGACTTCTTCATCGATCTGCCGCCCTACCGTTGGGACAAGCCTCCGGCGGCCCTTGATTACGTTTATCAGGAACGCGCCCTGCTCCGTCTCTCGATCGACGGCTTCCCCTGCACTTCCTACGGACTCATCATCCGCAAACCGGCCTAACATCATGCCTGCCGAAACCATGCCCGCACCCATGCAACCGCGCTCATGGTTTCAGTCCGTCGTCAGCCGTCGCTTTGCACTGGCGGCCCTGGATGTCCTCGTGGCGGCGGTCGCGTTTGCGATCCCGTTCAGTTACATCGTGGGCCACTTCTTCATCTCAGCCCCCTACTTGCTGGACTCGGGCATTTTCGCTAACCTCCTGTCCAGCGGCGGCCTGCTCCAGCCCATGCCCGCCTGTTTGTCGCAGAGCTCTTACCTAGGCACGCACGTCTCCCCGATCTTTTATTTGTTCTCGGTGCCGGTCAGCCTGCTGTCCATCCCCCCGCCGCTGGCGTTCGCGACCTACATCGGGCTCACCTACCTGACTTTTTATGTCGCGGTGAAAATCCTTTTTCCCGCGCCTGGCGCCATGGTGGCGGCGTTGATCGTGCCGGGCCTCGGGCTGCTGCTGCTGCAGATCCTTTATCCGCACACCGAGGCGTTGTTCTGCGCGCTGTTTTTTCTGAGCACCGCGCTGTTTTACGGAGGACATCGCAAACGCTACGTTTACGCTATCTTCGCACTGTGCCTGCTGGTGCGGGAGGACGCCGGCTTTCACGCCTGCGCGTTCGGCGGCGTGAGCTGGCTTTATTGCCTGTGGCTCAAAAAACCCAAGGCCGAACGCAACCACTGGCTGCTGGTCGCCTGCGTCGGCTTCGCCGCCAGCCTCGCGTGCATGGCCTTCCAAAAACTGTTTTTCGCCGGAACCGACAACGCGCTCCGGCGCGTTTACCTCGGCGATCCCGCCTTCGCGCACGTCACCACGGCGCTGGTCTGGGCGCGCCTCAAGACGTTCGCCCTGCACAAATCCTACATCTGGATTCCGCTCGCGGTCAGCCTCGCGCTCGCGTGGATAAAACGGGATCTGCTTTTCTACCTCGGCTGGCTCGCGACCGCTCCGTGGCTGCTGCTCAGCCTGCTCGCCAAGTCCGACAGCGCCGGCACCCTGTATTCCTATTACAGCTTTCCTCTGGCGCTCGGCATCCTTTCGCTACTCCTCGGTTTGCGCCGCCACTACGGCACCCCGCAGCTCACGCTGGTTGTCTGCGGACTGTTCGCCTGCGACCTCTTTTTCTTCGCCAAGGATTACCAGCGCATCATTCAAGACGGCATTCACCTCGCCGCGCCGTTCGATTACAAAAAAACGGAGGCGTTGCTCAGGCCATTCGTGCCGGCCGGAGCCGGGGTCGCCTCCAACGTGGCCGCACTCTACCCTAATCTGTTCAAACCGGCCCAGGTCGATGACGCATCCGCGCCGCTTTACCTCGGCTGGAGGCAACAGCCCACCGACGCGCCCGCCCATCTCGCCTCTGATCCCGTTAAAATTTTCAAGCTCTCTCCCGAACTTCCTTTCCTACTCTACGTTGACACAAGCCGCGCGGACCCGCGCCTGCCGCCATCCATTAAACTCGACGACCGTCCGCTCAGCATGATCTACGTCCGGCATCAGACTCTCGGCCTGACCGTCCGCGAAAACATCGCCATCTGCCCCGCCGCCGCTCCCGACCGCAAGGTGATCTGGGGCCCCTACATGAAGTTGAAAAAAGGCGCCTACGAGGTGGTTTACCATTTCGACGAAATCCGAGCCGCCGCAGACGCTCGCCTGACGCTGGCGGTCGCCATCCGGCAAAACCACAAAATCCTCGCTAAAACCGAAATCGTCGGCCCCGCCTCACCCTCCGCGCCGAGACTCGTCTTCACCTTGGAAAACGACACCGAGGGAGTGGAGTTCATCGTCCAGAAAAAAGGTTCCGTCAGCTTTGTGATCAGCGACATCACCGTGGACCGCGCTCACGACACGCCATGACCTTGCCCGCCCCGCAATCCCCGCCGGAACTCTCCGTTATTATCCCCACCTACAACGAACGGGGCAACATCCGGCCGCTGGTCGCCTCGATCGGCGCGGCGCTGGACGGCGCGGGCGTCACGTGGGAAATCATTTTCGTGGACGACGACTCGCCCGACAGAACCGGCGAACGCATCGCGGAGATCGCCCGCGAAGACCGCCGCGTCCGTTCCCTGCGCAGGATCGGGCGCCGCGGCCTCTCCGGCGCCTGCATCGATGGCCTTGCCAGTTCAAACTCCGCTTTTCTCGCAGTGATGGACGCCGACCTCCAGCACGACGAAAGGCTTCTGCCGGCCATGCTGCACGAGCTGAAAAGCCGCCAACTGGAACTAATCATCGGCTCCCGCTACATCGAGGGCGGCGGTGTCGGCGAATGGACCCCTCGCCGCCGCCGCCTCAGCCGTCTGGCCACGGCGATCACGCAAAAACTCACCCGCTGCACCGTTGCGGATCCCATGTCCGGTTTCTTTATGATCCGGCGTGAGGTTTTCGCCGAGATAGCCCCCCGGCTTTCCGGCCAGGGCTTTAAAATCCTCCTCGATCTCATCGCCTCCGCGCGCCGCCCCCTGCGCACCGCCGAGCTGCCGTTCCACTTCAGGCTCAGGCGGACTGGCGAGAGCAAGCTGGATTCCAACGTCGCCCTAGAGTTTGTGTTTTTGCTGGCCGACAAACTTTTCGGTCCGTGGCTGCCCGTCCGTTTTCTTGTTTTCTCGATGATCGGAGGCAGTGGCGTCGTGCTGCACATGGGCGTGCTCGCCGCGCTCTACAAGCTCGCACAGACGCCGTTCGCGACCGCGCAGGCCGCCGCCACCGGCGTGGCCATGGTCTATAATTTTTTCCTGAACAACCAGATCACCTTCCGCACAAACCAACTGAAGGGAAAGCGCCTCGCAGCCGGCCTGCTCGTCTTCGTCGCCGTGTGCTCTATCGGCGCCGTCACCAACGTGCAGGTGGCGAAATACCTCTACGTCAGCGGGCTTCCCTGGTGGATGGCCGGTGCCGCCGGCATCGTGATCGTGTCGGTCTGGAACTTCGGGGTCACTTCACAGTTGGTCTGGAAACGCCGGCGCCCATAAATTGGGCGTGCAATGGAAATCCCCGACGGCAGGGTTTCGCGGTGCGACCCATCCTGCAATTTCCGGAACCGAGAAAACTGCGGACGCTTATTTTGAGCGGCGCGGTGTTTGTCCTCATTTTCCTTTTTCACCACCGCTTCTTCTACGTCCACGGCGGCTACCTGCTCGATTCCGCGTTTCACGCGTTCATCTCCTACCAGAACGGCATCCTGCCCGTCTGGCCGCACGCCATCAAGAGCCTGCTTTTCGGCTCCTATGCCTACTCCGAGTTTTATTACCAATATCACCTCAGCCCGATCCTCTCCCTGTTTTCGCTGGCCAGTTATATCCAGCCCCTGAATGCCCTCAACTGGCTCGGCTTTCTCCAGGCGGCGGGTTTGGCGCTCATCACCTACTCCATGTGCTCGCTGGCCGATTGGTTTCTCGGGGATTCCAACCGGTGGACCAAGTTGGCGCTCGGTGGCGCGCTCGGACTGGTTTTCGCCCTCAACGGCTTCGTGATCTCCTGCCTCGCGTATCCCCATCTGGATATATTCCTGCCCGTGTTCGGACTTTGCTTTTTGGTTTCCCTGCTCAGGGAGCGCCGGGTGCTGGCGGGCGTCTGCTTCGTCCTCGCGTGCGGGCCCCGCGAGGACTCGGGATTTCATCTTTGCGCGTTGCTGACCGGCCTCTGGATAGCGGCCCACGTCGTGCCCCATCTCCAGCGCTTCAAACGCCGCTTCCTGATTTTCGCCATTCTGGGATTTGCCACCAGTGTCGCGCTGCTGGTGATGCAAAAAGTCTTTTTCCCCATCCCGAAGGGCATACCTTCCGCCCTCCAATACTCCTTTTTCGGCCCGGAAGGATTTCATGTCTCCTGGGCGATCGTTCGCGACCGCTTTGCCGCCCTCTGGCTTCACGGTCTCATGCTTGTTCTGCCCGTGGCCGCGACCGTCGCCGTCGCCGTCGTGACGCGAAAGTGGATTATTCTCGCAGGGTGGCTGGTCTACGTGCCGTGGTTTCTCCTGAACTTTCTGTGCAACGTCCCCTCGCGGCAGGTCTTTGAGATATATCACGGCTTCCCCTTCGTGCTCGCCGTGGCCTGGCCCTTGGTGGTTTTGCGCCCGCCCGCCCTTTCCAGCCCGCGGCGGCTCCGTTTTCTCGCACTGGCGTCGGTTTTCCTGCTCGGCATCTCGTCCACCGTCGGCCTGCAACGGTCATCCCCGGGCATGTTCAAGGCGTTCTGGACGGATCTCACGGCCATCGGATACCAGAGCCAGAAACCATTCGAGACGCTCGTCGCATCCCTGCTCGCCAAACCCGCGAACTACGGACGGCTGGGCATGGACGACGGGTTCGGCTGTCTCTTCGTGGACCACCTGGAGAACAGCCACATCATCCACCAAGGACAACGCTACGACACCCTGGTCTTCTTCCGAAACACCATGTTTTCCGGCTCGATGGTCCGCCTGATTCTCGAAAACCGGCTGGACCGCACGTATGAACTCGCGGGAACCAACGTCATCGTCGCCAGCAACCGCGACCTTTCCCTCTCCGTCAGTGGACAGCCGGGACTCAAGCCCGTCGATTTCTGGCTGAACCTCGCGTCGTTCCATCCCCGCTTCGCCAGACGGGAAGCCGACGGCTCGCTTTCACAGACAAGCCGCCACCCGGGCATCCTCGCCTACGGCCCCTACTGCACGCTCCCGCCGGGGAAATACCGCGTCGTTTTCAAAATCGAATCCCTCCCGGGCGACACCCCTCATCCGCAGGACTCGCCAGACCAGCCCGCCGCACTTCTCGAGATATGCACGAACGCGGGCAAAACCCCCAAGGTCACCGCCCGTGTTTCCGCTTCCGAATTGCCGGCCGCCTTCCCGCTCGTCTTCGAGGTCAAAGCCGACGAATCCGAAACGCCCTGGGAATTTCGCATCAGGACATTGTCCGAAGGCAGGCGGCTCCGCCTCGCCGGACTGCACCTGGAGCCGCTCTGAAAACCCGGCGCAAGCGGCGCGCCCGGCCGACACGTTGAGCTTGCAGCACCCCGCAACGATGGCGAAAGTCCCCGACACTTTGTTTGTGTCGGGCCTATAGCTCAATGGTTAGAGCAGGGGACTCATAATCCCTTGGTTCTCGGTTCAAATCCGAGTGGGCCCACCAATAAAGACCGCCTGCCACGCACAGCGCATTGGGCTTACCGCTCCCGGACCTCGGCGCGGAAGGGCGAGGCGGGCAGGCCGGTGGCGTTGAACAGATTGCCGTCGGGAACATTGGCCCAGCCATAACGCACAGCCACGGGATTTGCGATCCCCCCGGCGGTCACCACGACGGTGTCGCCGACGATCTCGGCGGCCGCCGGGACGAAAGTTTTGCCATCGCCCGAAATCGTGAAGCCGCGCAGCGGACCGTCCTTGGCGACGAGTCCGCCGCCGAGGTGGTCGAAATGCAGGACGGCGCGCGCCCCCTCGGCGGAAAACGAAGTGAACCGGGGGCCGGAGTATTCGATGTTTTCACCATAGGCCAGGGCGCGGGCGGCGAGCGCGAGCCGGGCTCCGACCGGAGCCTTGTGCGTGGGATGGATATCGTTGGCGTCGCCGATGTCGGTCGTCACAACCATTGCGGTGTTCGGCGCAACCTCCCACGCGTGGAACTGGGCATCGCGCATCTCGGGAGGCAGGCTGGGGTGGGGCGGCAGTTGCACGAACAGAAACGGAAAGTCCCCCTGCCCCCACTGCCTGCGCCAGTCGGCGATCAACGCGGGGAACAGACTGCGGTAAGCCTCGGCGCGGGTTGCGTTGGACTCGCCCTGATACCAGATCACCCCGCGGATGGCGTAGGGCTGAAGCGGGGCGATCATGCCTTGGTAAAGCGAGGTGGCGCGGTTGTGCCCGTTGCGCCAAACGCGGGGCGGCAGGGGCTGGCCGGTGGCGGCGGTGAACGCCTCGGGGCTCATCCACGATTCGGCGGCGGCGCCTCCCCACGACGCATGAATGAGGCCGACGGGCACGTGCAGTTGGCGATGCAGGTCGCGGCCAAAGAAGTAGCCGATCGCGGTGAACTGCGCGACAGTCCGGGGAGAGCAGACGTCCCACTGGCCGCCGGTGTCGTCTTTCGGCTTGTCGGCTGGCGTGCGCTCGACCGCGAAATGCCGGATCTGCGGATAATCCGCCACAGCGACTTCCTGCCGCCAGTTGTCGATCGGCTGCTGCCCGGCGCGGAGGCCGAGCTGGCGCTCCATGTTGGACTGGCCGCCGCACAGCCAGACTTCACCCACCCACACGTCGTCCAGCTCGATGCGGTTTTTACCCTCGAAGGTGAGCTTGAACGGACCGCCGGCAGGCTGTGCGGGGAGGCGCGCCGACCAGCGTCCGGCCGGCCCGGCGACCGTCGTCGTGGAAATCTTTTCGGCGAAACGCACGGTGATTTTTTCGCCGGGCGCGGCCTTGCCCCATACGGGAATCTCCATGTCGCGCTGGAGCACGGCATGGTCGCCGAAGAGGGCGTTCGGCGTGACGTCGGCCCGCACGAAATCCGCGAGCGCCCACACCAGGGCAACCGACAGGAAGCGGAAATTAATGACGCCGATCATCGAAGAACCCAAAATCGATCCAAGCCTCACGCGTGGCAAGACCCGCAACCGGCGCTCCGCCGAATCCCGCGCAACCGCCCTGCGGCAGAAATCCCGGTTTTGCGTTGATACAGGGCATGCAGGGCGCATTGATTCCCATTGATGCTGACCGCCGCCCGGACGCGTTTCACGAATGAGTGTAACGGGCCGACGCCGCCACCATCTTCCCTAAGTATAGTCTAAACCCTGAAAAACTTAACCGTTATCCACATGAAAAAGCTATTAGCCGCCGCCGTTGCCATTCTTTGCGTCACCTCCATCGCCGTTCAGGCGGAGGACGCCCCCAAGAAGGAAAAAAAGAAGCCCACTCCTGAACAGATTCAGATCAAAAACGACATGCTCGCCAAATACGACACCAACAAGGACGGCAAGTTGGACAAGGCGGAACGGGAAGCCATGTCCCCGGCCGACAAAGAGACCTTCCACAATGCCTTCCCGGGCATGCCCAAGAAAAAAGAGCACTCCGAAGAGTCCAAGTAATCCGCGGGCGACAGGCCGTCGAGCCGCTCAATCCCAAAGCCCCGCTCAATCCAGCGGGGCTTTTTTGCCTCGGCGCACGCCGTCGCGCGTTCCGAAGAGTGCAGGCTGCGCCGCCGGATGCTACTTTTCCGCGAATCTGTATCCAAACCTGTCCGCGTCCTCGGCGTAGATTCTCCCGACTTCCGCCGCGAGGTCAGCGTCCAGGACGTCGCGATATTTCGGCCTCCGCGAGGCGTTGATCTTGTCCAGCTTTAGGGCGCCAAGGCCCAGCGTGCGGCACAGCTCGGCGAAATCATCGGCCAGCCGCTCGAACCGGAGAATCCGCACCGCCATCCGGCCGAGGTAGGTTGACTGGGTCGGTTCACCTGCATGCAAAAATCCGCGGAATTCCTCATTGTCGAACGTCTCAGGCCCGACCCTCTGCCAGTTGAAAACCGCCGTCTGTTTTCGGAAAAAGTAGAGCGACACGGCCCAATCCCACGGGTTCCGCACCGTGCCAAAGAATGTGAAGCTCCGAGTGTCCATGATCCGCGCGTAGTGGTCTGCGGTGAAATGTTTGTCGCGCCCGAACACGGGATCAACCGTCCAAAAGTTCTCGCCGCTTCCCCATCCGGCCGGAGATTCCGCCTCTTCCAGTGTGCTTTCCGTAAAAGGCAGTAGGGCGCAGGACACTGAGTTCCCGCCGGTTTTGGGAACATGAACGAAGATGAAGCTGTGCTTGCGCGATATCAATTTCGGTCCTTCCAAAGGGGCTGTGGGCGTTTCGTGGCTTCCCCCGCGCTCACTCCCAGTTGAGAACGAGCCGCGTGAAGTAGGTCGTGTCGAGGCGGTCCACCCCGGTGCCGGGCTTGCTGTTGTAGTCGTGGCTGATGCCGAGGCGGAGTTTCCACTTCTCACGCAGCAGCGGGACTTCGTAGTAGGATTCGTGCTCGAAGTGGTAGTCACTGAAGTCGTGGATTGAGGGCACGTAGGACAGGTTGTTGATGAGCTTCGACTGGTTGAACGTGTATTCGTGGTGCAGGCCGAAGTCCAAGCCGAGGTCCTGCACGTCGCCGGTCGCGGGGTTCTTGTAGTTGTCGTAGCGGAACGCCAGACCGACGCGGGCCGTGAGCAGGTGGAGCGTCTCCTTCACGATGTCGTAACCGAGACCGGTCGCGGAGGTATTATAGACGCCGATGTCCTTCACGTGGTCGTAGCCACCCTCGTCACGCACATACCAGGAGTAACGGCCCGAGTAGTTGTTGGCATAGTCGGCGCCAGCCTTGAACTGGTCGGCGGAGAGGGTGCCGTTGGTCCTCTGGCGGTTGAAGGCGGTGTAGAGTTTCAACTTGTCGTGCGGACCGGTCCGCAGGGCGCGAAACGAGAAGGCCGTGCCAAGCTGTTCCTTGTTGCCGGACTTGCCCGTGACGTCGATGCCGACCTCATAGGACCATTTGTGACGGAGCGCGGCCACGGCGGGATCAGTTTCGCCGGTGGCCCAGGTTGCAGTGATCTTGTCCGCAGTGGTCGCTACGGTCGCGGTGGCGCCTTTGATCTGGATCTGGCCGGAGGCGGCGGGCAGCACAGTTCCCTCAACGGTCTCGCCAGTGCCGAGGCGGACAAATCGGGGCTCGTCCGTCTGCAAGGCGGCCACCTCGCTTTGCTTGACGGTGAGGGTGCCCGCATAATCGGTGACGAGGGTCACGTTGACGCCGTCGATCTTGGTGATCTTGCCGGTGAGGCGGGCACCGCCCTTGGTCTCAACGACATCGGCCCGCGCGAACGCGCAAAACACGATCACCACGAGGGCCGAAGCCATAAAAAATGAGGGTTTCCACCGCATTGGATAAAAGGGGCTAAGCCGCGATTCGAATGAGTCAAACCCGCCCTGCGTTTTTTTCCGGAGCCCCGTGAACCCACGCTCCATGAAAGGCGCTCGACAGGCCGCGGGCGGGAGCGTTGCTTCGCCTCACGATGTCCGCCTCCTCCGTCCAACGCCCGTCCCTCATCCTCGCCGACCGTTGGAAGGATTACCAACTGCTCGACTGCGGCCACGGCATGAAGCAGGAGCGCTGGGGCGACTACGTGCTCGTGCGCCCCGACCCGCAGATCATCTGGCCCAAGCACTCCGGCCCCGAGTGGAAGGCGTGGGACGGTTACTACCACCGCAGCGAGCAGGGCGGCGGCCGCTGGGATTTCCGCAAGCCCCTCCCCGACTCCTGGCGCATCGGCTACCAGTCCCTCGGGCTCACCTTCCGCATCCACCCGACCTCATTCAAACACACCGGGCTCTTCCCCGAGCAGGCGGTCAACTGGGAGTGGTTCAGCGCCAAGATCAAGGCCGCCCGCGCCGCCGGCCGCGAGGTCAACGTGCTCAATCTCTTCGGCTACACCGGCGCCGCCACCTGCGCCGCCGCCAAGGCCGGCGCCAGCGTCACCCACATCGACGCCGCCGAGGGCATGGTCAAATGGTGCAAGGAAAACGCCGCCCTCTCCGGCCTCGCCGACGCGCCCATCCGCTTCATCACCGACGATTGCCTCAAGTTCGTCCGCCGCGAACTCAAGCGCGGCAAAAAATACGACGCCGTCATCATGGACCCGCCCACCTACGGCCGCGGCAGCACCGGCGAGATGTGGAAACTC
Organism: Verrucomicrobiota bacterium; assembly: GCA_025361935.1. Classification (GTDB taxonomy): domain Bacteria; phylum Verrucomicrobiota; class Verrucomicrobiia; order Opitutales; family Opitutaceae; genus Rariglobus. The sequence goes on along the minus strand of JANYJB010000079.1, from coordinate 7,508 downwards.
GAAGACCACCTCTGGACGCTCCTGCGCGAATGCGGCGAGCTGCTCACCGAAAAACCCCTCTTCCTCCTCATCAACGCCTACACCGCCCGCCTCTCGCCCACCGTCGTGGTCAACCTCCTCGCCGAGCTCATGCACGGTCGCGGCGGCACGCTCACCGGAGGCGAAGTCGGCCTCCCCATCCAGGCCGACGGCAAGGTTCTCCCCTGCGGCATCTACGGACGCTGGGAGGCATAACCCCCGCCGCGCACACCCATGAAAACCCACCTCGTTTCCCTCATCGTCCTCGCCGCACTTCCGTTCTCCGCCCGCGCCGCGCAGCCCGCCTCGCCCGTCCAATCCGACGACGAACTCCACCTCGGCTCCCTCACGGTCTATTCGGAAAACGACAAATACTTCGCCGGCACCGACGAGCACTACACCAACGGCTTCAAGCTCTCCGCCCTCTCGACCGACCTGCGCAACTTCACCGGCGACTCCTCTCCCGCGCCCGTCCGCTGGGTCGCCCGCAACCTCGGCTCGCTCGTGGCCGATGGCCAGCCCTACAAACTCGGCTTTTCCCTCGGGCAAAACATCTACACGCCCACCGACATCTCGACGCCCGCGCCGAATCCCGCCGACCGCCCCTACGCTGCCTGGCTCTACCTCGGCATCGCCCTCCAGGTTTATCACCCGCCAGCCTGTGCCAACAGCCCCGCCAGCCTCGACATTGTTGAAATCAACGCCGGCATGGTCGGCCCCGACGCCCTCGGTCGCCAGATCCAGAACGGCGTCCACAGCATCCTCGGCATCGCCCACGCCAAAGGCTGGAGCCACCAGATCAACAACGAACCCGGCCTCAACCTCGTTTACGAACGCCAATACCGCCTCTCCACCGTCCATGCCCGCGACGGCTGGGGCGCCGACCTCATCCCGCACGCCGGCTTCAGCCTCGGCAACATTTTCACCTACGCCAACGCCGGCGCCGAGATCCGCGCGGGCTGGCGTCTGCCTGACGATTTCGGCAGCAACCTCATCCGCGCCTCCGGCGATTCCAACGCCCTCAACCGCCAGCGCCTGAGCGTGTTTCTCTTCGCCGCCTGCGACGGACGCGCCGTGGCCCGCGACGTCACCCTCGACGGAAACACCTTCGAGGACAGCCCCTCGGTGGACAAACGCCCGCTCGTCGCCGACCTCTACACCGGCCTCGGCGTAGGCGGGCGCTCCTGGCAATTCACCTACGCACAGGCCTACCGCACCAAGGAATTCTACGGCCAGGCCAACCGCTCCGTCTTCGGCTCCATCGCCGTCTCGTTCTTCTATTAAGCCGCCTCCCACCATGAGCCTCGCCGATTCCTACTTCGCCTCCGCCACCACCCTGCTCGCCAGCGCCCGCGAGAAAAACGCCCCCGTCCTCACCGCCCTCGCGCCGATCATCGGCCAGTCCATCGCCACCGGCGGCGTGCTCCACACCTTTGGCAGCGGCCACTCCGAGATGATCGCCCGCGAGATCATCGGCCGCGCCGGCGGCCTCATGCCCGTCACCGGCCTCTTCGATCCCGGCTACGGCTTTTCCGAAAACATCGTCGGCTATGGCACGCGCCTCGCGCAACGCCACGACCACCACTACGGCCTGCGCGCCGGCGAGACGATCATCGTCATCTCCAACTCCGGCAAAAACGCCTCGCCCATCGAGGTCGCCCTCTACGCCAAGCAAAAGGGCCTCACCGTCGTCGGCCTCACCTCGCTCGCCATGAGCACGACCGCGAAGACCGTCCACCCCGGCGGCAAAAACCTCCACGCCATCGCCGACTACACGTTGGACAACCTCGGCGTCTCCGGCGACGCCATCACCGAAGTCGCCCCCGGCCAGTTTGCCGGCCCCACCTCGACGCTCATCGGCTGCACGTTGTTAAACCTCCTCAAGCTCGGCGTCCTCGAATGGCTGCAAACACACGGACATCCGCTCCCGCTTGTCCGCAGCCAAAATCTCCCCGGCGGCATGGAGGCCAACATCGAGCTCTCCCAAAAATACCGCACCCGCCTGAGCAAGTTGATCGGGTGATAAATTTTTTATCTGGAACTCATGAAATCAGGAACCAAACCAAAATCTTTTCTTCTGCCCTTTTCCCGACTCCGTTCCTGATTTCCTGAGTTCCAGATAATTCTCCCTTCCGTTTCCAAAAATGAAAATCGGCGTTGATGGCGGCGGCACCAAGACCGAGCTCATCCTCATTGACGACACCGGCGAGATCGTCACCCGATTCACCGCCGTCGGTTGCAACCCGAGCGTCGCCGGCCCCGAAGCCGCGCGCGAAACACTCGACATCGCCCTGCGCACGCTCCTCGTCGTCCAGCCGCCCGGCGCCGTCACGCACACCCTGCTCTGCATGGCCGGCGCGCCGGAATTCTGGCGCGAAACCGCCCGCGAGCTGACCGACACGGGCGACTACGGCCGCGTCAACGCGCTCGACGATTCTCGCCCCGTGCTCGCGCTCGCCACCGGCGGACAACCCGGCCTCGTGCTCCACGGCGGCACCGGCTCGTTCGTCGCCGCGCAAGCGCCCGACGGCACTTTCCACTACGCCGGTGGCACCGGCTGGCGCTTCGGCGATCCCGGCAGCGGCTACGACCTCGGCCGCCGCACCATCGGTCGTGCGCTGCTGGAGCTCCAAGGCTGGCAACTCACAACCAGCCTCTCGACCCTCGTGCGCGACCACACCGGCCTCGCCCGCGCCGCCGACATCACCCGCTTCTTCTACAAACACGCCGAGCCCAACCGCCAGATCGCCGCGCTCGCCCCCGCGCTGCTCCGCCTCGCATCCGAAGGCGACCCCGCCGCGCAACTCGTCGTGACCGAGTCCTGCACCGAGCTGCTGAAACTCGCCGAGGACGTGACAACCAAACTCTTCGCCGGGTGGAATCTGGACAACCTGCGCGCCGCCGTGAGCGGCCCCATCCTCTGCCACCCCGCCGTGCAGAAAACCCTCGCGACGCGCTCCTCGCTCAACCTCCGTCCGATCGCCGAGCCACCCATCGAAGGCGTGCGTCGCCTGCTTTTAAACTGATCCGCGCCCCATTATGAAAACCACGCTCCGCCTGTTGCTCGCCTTGCTCCCGCTCACCACCCACGCCGCCATTGAGACTTGGAAAAACATCGACGGCGAAAAAATGGAAGCCGAGTTCCTCAGTCGCAAAGGCGCGTATGTCTCCTTCAAAAAAATCGACGGCACGCGCTACCTCTACCCCTACGCCAAACTCGATGACGCAGACCGTGCGCGCATCGACACGTTGGCCAACCCCGCCTTGGCCGCCGCCACCGCCACGGCCGAAGCCACAACCGTTCCCGACGCCCAACCGGCTCCCGCCACCGCAGGCAAAATCATCGCCTCTCTTCAGGACAAGCTCGTCGCCGTGAAGGGCAAGAGCCTCCAGGCGGTTTCCTCCTCCCAATTCGCAGGCGTGCGCTACATCGCCGTTTACTACTCGGCCCACTGGTGCCCGCCCTGCCGCGCGTTCACTCCCCAACTCGTCGCCGCCTACAAGGAAATCAAGGCCGCCCATCCCGAGTTCGAGCTCATCTTCGTGAGCGACGACGAAGACGAGGCCTCCATGAAAACCTACATGACCGAGACCGGCATGCCCTGGCCCGCCGTCAAGTTTAGCCTGAAGGCCCAGGCCACCTCCCTACGCCGCCCCTCGCACGAAAATGGGATTCCCAACCTCGTCTTCATGGACGCAGACGGAGCCGAGCTTTCACTCAGCTTCAAGCCCGACGGCGATTACCGCGGCCCCTCCAACGTTCTTGCCGACATCCGTCGGCAATTTAACATGTGAACTTTCCTGTCTGCGACTCCCCTGTTGTCCTCGCCGAGTCCGACTGGCGTGCACGGCAACACGCCCATGAAACCCGCGTGCGCGCGTGGACCGACGCGCATCAGACGCGCGCGGCGCGCGGCGAGAAACATCCTGTTTACGATTTTCTCTTCAGCTACTACGCCTTCCGTCCCGCGTGGCTGCGCCAGTGGCATCCGGGACCGGACGTTGTCCTCGCAGGCGGAAGCGCGCGCGAGTTTTTGCGCTGGCCTGAATACCGCGAGACGCCCGACGGCGTGCGCGTTGACCCCTCCGCGTTCCCCTCAAAACGCCGCGACTCGCTCCTCTGGCTGCGCGACCTGCTCGCTGCGACGACGACGCGCCCGCCCGCCTTCGGCTGCTTCGGACTGCACGAATGGGCGATGGTGTATCGGCAAACGCCCGACGAGATCCGCCACAACGCCTGGCCGCTGCGCTTCCCGCCCGACGAACTCGCCCGCATCGTCGAAAGCCAGCCCGTGCGCTGCACGCACTTCGACGCGTTCCGTTTTTTCACCGCGCCCGCCCGCCCGCTCAACCGCGTGCAGCCCACCCGCGAAACTTCGCTGGAACACGAACAGCGCGGCTGCCTCCACGCCAACATGGACCTCTACAAGTGGGCTTTCAAACTCTCGCCGTTCACACCCGCCGAGCTGACCGCGGACTGCTTCGCGCTCGCTCGCGACATCCGCGAGACGGACATGTGCGCCAGCCCCTACGACCTGCGTGCGCTCGGTTTCGCGCCCATCGCGATCGAGACACCCGAAGGCCGCGCCGACTACGAACGCCGCCAGCGCGCCTTCGCCGAGCGCAGCCAGCCACTCCGCACCCGCCTCCTCGCCTTGTGTGAACGCCTGCTTTACACAAAAAAGCCCAAGCAAAACGCTCGGGCTTGTGACTGAAAATACAGACGTAAACTTGGCTTACTTCTCGGTGGCCTCGCCGGCCTTTTTCCAGCCTCGGATGCCAAGGGCGAAATGTTTCACATTCGTGTAGCCCAGCTTTGCGGCGGCCTCGGCGCCTTCGCGATAGGCGGTGCATTGCGGACTGCCGCAGTAAGCGACGACGAGCGCGGACTTGTCGGCGGGAAGCAGCGAGGCGAGTTTGGCGGAGCTGGCCTCGAAATTGATCGCGCCTGGGATGTGGCCATCCTTGTAGGAATCGGAGCCGTTGACATCGATGATGGCAACTTTGCCCGAGGCGATGGCTGCCTTTAGGTCGGGCAGCGAAATGTCGGCGAATTTAGACGACTCGGCCAGGGCGGCGGAAACAAAAACAACGCACGAGGCGGCAAGGGTAAGAAGGAGTTTTTTCATGACGAATGAACCGTAGTGACAAACCCGCGCCGCGCAACTTCCCGCGCCGAAATCCTCCGCCTCAGCCCCGTCCGCCGCGAAGCAGGATCACGTTGGCGAGGTCGTTTTTCTCAAACTCGTCCCAGTAGGCGTCCTCGATCTCGCGCAGACGGGAGTCAGCGGCAATCGGCGGCCCGCCCGCGCCGGAGAGCGACTGCTTGGCCTGCGCGGTCGCGAGATCGCGGTCGGCGAGGCGCGCCACCAGCTCGTGCCAGAACACGTCGTTGTTGTGGTCGCCGATGATCTTCGCGAGCCGCTCGTCCTCCAGAATTTTTTCCGATGGCACCAGCCGTCCGTCGCTGCCAACCGTGACGAAGTCCGCGCCGCCGAGCGGCGTGGCCAGCTCGAAAAGCTTCTGCTCGATCTCCGCGTAGCGCTGCGCCGCCGGCGTATCGTAGCCTTGGTGGCCGGCGATCACCTGCATGCCGAGATGCGTGAGTTCCAGCAGCCGTGCGTATTCCTTGGGTGTAAACATGACCTTCATGCCTCCCACTGCATCCGAGCGACCGCCACGCGCAAGGCGGGAGTTGGCGGTAGACTTTACCCAAGCTTAACAATTTTCCGCGTAACCCATACGCATTCTTTACAGCGATGGCGTCTTATATCCTGAACCTAACGTTCATCACCATGAAAACAAAATACCTCGTCCTCTCCGGCGCGTTGCTGCTCGCAGCCTCGTCGCTTTCCTTCGCACAAGATTCGAACAAGCCCGACGGGCCGACTCCCGGCCAGTCCGGCGACGGCCAGCGTCGCCCGCCGAATCCGCTCCTTCACATCTTTGACACGAATCATGACGGCGTGATCGACGCCGACGAGATCGCCAACGCCCCCGCCGCCCTCAAGGCGCTCGACAAGAACGGCGACGGCCAGCTCACCGCCGAAGAACTCCGCCCGCCGGGAGGCCCCGGCGGCAAGGGCGGCAAAGGCAAGAAGCCACAAGGCGGCGGCGACCAGCCGCCCGCTCCTCCGGCCGGCCAGTAAAACGGCTGCCAGCCAACGCCAAAGCCGCCCACGATCTCGGTCGCGGGCGGCTTTTTGTTTTCAAACTTCCAACGGCTTTCGCGCGTTCAAGGCGACTCGTCCACCACGAGGTAGCGGCTGCCGCCGTCGCGCCAGATGCGCACCGTCACTTTCGGCCCCTTGATTTTCTCGCTAAGCTTGACCGCTTCGTCGGCGTTTTTCACCGGCTTGCGGTCGAGGCTCAGGATGACATCGCCTTCCTCCAGCCCGGCGCGTGCCGAGGCGCTGTCGGGCGTCACGTCGGTCACGAGCGCACCCTTGATCTCGTCGGGAATATGGAACTGCTGGCGCGCCTGGTAATTGAGGTCTCCCACGGTGACGCCGTTGAGCACGCCGTCATCCTTGGCGTCCGCCTTGTCTCCGCCCGCAAGCGATTGCGAGGGTAGGCTCGCGAGCGTGACTTTCGCCGTGTCGGTCTTGCCGTTGCGCACATAGGTAATCTTCACCTCGGCGCCGGGCGCGAGGCGGCTGATGGCAAGCGCGAGGCGGCGCGGATCCTCGATGGAAGTGTCGTTAACTTTCACGATCACGTCACCACTCTTGAAACCGGCCTTCTCCGCCGGGCTGTCGGGCGTGACGTCGGTCACGAGCGCGCCATGGTTGACACCAAACTCCGTGGCGAGATCGGCGGACACCGGCTGCGTGTTCACGCCCATGAAGCCGCGCTCAACGCGTCCGGTCTTCACGAGCTGCTCGGCGATGGAGCGCGCGAGGTTTACGGGAATGGCAAAGCCCACGCCGTTAAAACCGCCGCTGCGGCTGAGGATCGCGGTGTTGATGCCGATGACGCGGCCCTGCGTGTCGAGCAACGCGCCGCCGGAGTTGCCGGGATTGATGGGCGCATCGGTCTGGATGAAATCCTCGTAGTCCTCGATGCCGAGGCCGCCGCGGCCGACCGCGCTCACGATGCCATGCGTCACGGTGAGGCCGATGCCGAAGGGATTTCCGATGGCCAGCACGGTGTCGCCGACTTCAAGCTGGTCGCTATCGCCCAGTGTGGCGGCGGGCAGGCCGCTGGCGTCGATTTTCAGCACGGCGATGTCCACCTTGGAATCGCGGCCCACGACCTCGGCCTTGAACTCCTTGCGAGGCTCACCGAAGGCGATCTTCACCTCGTCGGCGCCATCGACCACGTGGTTGTTGGTGAGGATGTAGCCGTCGGACGTGATGATGACACCCGAACCCAGGCTCTGCTGCACCGACTGGCTGGGCTGGTGCGGGCCGGCGTTGCCGCCGTCGGAATCATCCGGCACGCCGAAAAACCGGCGGAACATCGGGTCGTTGAAAAACGGATTCTGCGCG
>JANYJB010000076.1 GCA_025361935.1 Verrucomicrobiota bacterium | reverse complement strand
CGGGCTGGGGGTGGACGGCGGGGTCGCCATAGACCTCGGAAGTGCTGGCTTGGAAAACGCGAGCCTTGGTGCGCTTGGCGAGACCGAGGCAGTTGATGGCACCCATGACGGAGGTTTTGACCGTCTTGATCGCATTATACTGGTAGTGCGGCGGCGAGGCGGGGCAGGCGAGGTTATAGATCTGGTCCACCTCGAACTTGAACGGGTCGATCACATCGTGACGCACAAGCTCGAAGTTCGGATTGCCGAGGAGATGGGCGATGTTGCTTTTGCGCCCGGTAAAAAAGTTGTCGATGCAGATGACCTCGTGGCCGTCGCCGAGGAGACGATCGCAGAGATTGGAACCAAGAAAGCCGGCGCCGCCAGTGACAAGGATACGCATAGGGTAAATCAGGTAAAAGGGGTTTGGCTGCGGCTGGCGAGGCGAGACTCGACACCATTTCAACGGATCGCCGCGCCAGCCTCGTAGCGGGCCACCCAGGTGCGATGCCATGTCGCGTAGTCGCCCGCCTCGATATGGGCGCGCGCCTGAGCCATGAGATCGAGGTAAAAGTGTAGGTTGTGCAAGGTGAGCAGCGTGCAGCTCAAAATCTCACCGGCCACCGTGAGGTGCCGCAGGTAGGCGCGGGAAAACCGTGACGTGTAGTTGTTCACTTCTTCGCTGATGGGGCGCGGATCGGTGCGAAACTTTTCGTTTCGCAGGTTGATCGGGCCGTCGGGCGTGAAGACGAGGCCGTTGCGCGCCACGCGCGAGGGCAACACGCAGTCGAACATATCCACGCCCAACGCGATCATCTTGAGCAACTGAGGCGGCGTGCCGAGGCCCATGGTGTAACGGGGCTTGTCGGCGGGCATAAATGGCGTGGTCGCGCCCACCTGCTTGAGCATCTCCGGCTCGGGTTCGCCCACGCTCACTCCGCCGACGGCGTAACCTGGGAAATCCAGCGCCGCCAACGACTCCGCCGCCTCGCGCCGCAGATCATCGTAGGTAGAGCCCTGCACAATGGCGAAAACGTGATGGCCCTCCGCGAGAAACCCGCTGTCAGTGGCGATCTGCTTGCACTGCTTCGCCCAGCGGAGCGAGCGCGCGCAGGCCTCGGCGGTCGCGTCGCGCTCGCACGGCCACGGGGGACACTCGTCGATGACCATCGCGATGTCGCTGCCGAGATTCTTCTGAATCGCCATGACCTCGCGCGGGCCGAGAAACAGACTTTTGCCGTCGAGGTGTGATTGAAACTCCACGCCGTCGTCGTGCATCTTGCGCAGCTTCGCCAGCGAGAAGACCTGGAAGCCACCGCTGTCCGTGAGAATGGGGCCGTCCCAGCCCATGAACTTGTGCAGCCCGCCCAGTTCTCCTATCAGTTCACTCGTGGGGCGGAGGTTAAGGTGGTAGGTGTTGCCCAGAATAATCTGCGCGCCGATCTCGCGGAGATGCGCGGGCGTGAGCGACTTGACGGTGCCCTGCGTGCCGACGGGCATGAAGATGGGGGTCTCAATAACGCCATGACGCGTGCGCAGCCGTCCGCGGCGCGCGGCGGTCGCGGTGTCGGTCTTCAATAAATCAAAGTGGGCGGATGGCATGTGTGACGTGAAGATTCGCCGCACGTCCGCCGGTGTTCAATTTTTTCCGCCGGAAAATCCAAAGCCTACACCGAAGGCGGACGGCGATCCGGACTGGAACCCGGGCCCGCGCCCGTTCCGCGTTTCTTAAAACTCGCATCGGGCGTGCCCCGAAACAGCCGGGGGATGAAAGGAAAATCCTCGGTCAGAATATAATGATAGGTGCCGTTGGGAAATTCCGGGGTGACGCCGAAACGACCGCTGCACTCGTCCAAATCCCCGCTTCCGACGACATAGTCGTAATCCTCGACGAAAACCCCGTCCGGCTTGCCGCCCGGCTGGCCGTTGGTGCCCGGACGGGAATCCGCTTTGAGGCGATAACTGGATTTGATCACCTTGATCGGACTGTTGGCATCCTTCGCCTGCGCATAGCCCCACTTGGCGTAAATCGGAAACCCATCGGCGGCCCAGCCTACTTGCACCATCTGCGGTTTCCCTCCGGACAAGGCCTGCAACAGCGCGTTGGGTATACCGTGATAATGGTAGGCGCCGTTGGGCTGCACGTGGGCGTTGTTGGCGTCGAGACCGAGTGAAAAGCCTCCGCCCTTGGCCTCATAATGCCACCCGGAAGCACGATCGTTCTGCCACGTTTCCGCCGTGCCTGGGTCGAATAACACTCCGTTCAACGCGATGCCGAACGGCTGCCGCGTGAGCGGCGTCGGCGTGGCGGCAGGCACGGGGTTCAACGGCATCGTGTAGCGATAGTTTTGGGCGGTGATCGCGTTGGGATTGTCCCGATTGGGAAAACGGCCGGTCTTGTGATCGGGCAGCCCGTTGGCGACCACGACGCGTTTGCCGTTGGCGACGGTGAATGTCACCACACTGGCACCCGGACTGGGCTCGGTGGCGGGAACTATCTCGATGGAATGCGCCTCCGTGACGCTGTGGTCGGGGTGCGCCACCACTCCGGAGGCAAAAAAGACAAAGCTGGCAAGGCGAAGGGAAGCGGCGGGGTAACGCATGCCAACGATGACGCACCAAACGCCCCGAAGTTTCAAGGTGACACCCGCGCTTGCCTCTCCGCGACCCTTGCCTTCAATTTGGCAGTCACACCATTCGCCTGTGCTGCTCGTCATCGACAATTACGACTCCTTCACCTTCAACCTGGTCCAATACTTCGGCCAACTAGGCGTGGCGCAGCGCGTCTTTCGCAACAACGAGATCACGCCCGCCGAAGCCCTCGCGCTCAACCCCGACCGCGTGCTCATCTCGCCCGGCCCATGCTCGCCCACCGAGGCCGGCGTGTCGCTCGACATGATCAAGACCTTCGCCGGCCAAAAACCCATCTTCGGCGTCTGCCTCGGCCACCAGTCCATCGGCCACTATTTTGGAGGCCGCGTCGTGCGCGCCGATCGCCTGATGCACGGCAAGACCTCGCCCATCCTCCACAAGAACACCGATGTGTTCAAAGGCCTCCCGCAAGGCTTCGCCGCCACCCGCTACCACTCGCTCCTCGTCGAACGCGCCACCTTGCCAGACTGCCTCGAAATCACCGCCGAGACCGCAGAAGGCGAAATCATGGGCCTGCGCCACAAGACCCTCCCCATCTGGGGCGTGCAGTTTCACCCCGAATCCATCGCGACCGAAGGCGGCATGAAAATTCTGGAGAACTTTCTCGCGCTTAACTGATCCAACCTCCCATGCGCTGCCCCAAATGCACCTCCATCGAGGACAAGGTCATCGACTCCCGCATCAGCAAGGAGGGCGGTTCAATCCGCCGTCGCCGCGAATGCCTTGAGTGCGGAAACCGTTTTACCACCACCGAGCTTCTCGTGCGCGAGGGACTCGTCGTGATCAAACGCGACGGCCGCCGCGAGGACTTCGACCGAGAAAAACTCGTTCGCGCCGCCCGCGCCGCCTGCCACAAGCGCCCCGTGGACAACGAACAGATCGGCATGTTGATCGAGGACGTCATCGACATCCTCGAGGCCCAATACGACACCGAGATTCCCTCGCACGCCATCGGCGACGCCGTCATGCAGCGCCTGCGCAAGATCGACGAAGTCGCCTACGTCCGCTTCGCCAGCGTGTATAAAGAATTTCGCGACGTCTCGGAGTTCATGCACGAGATCAACGCGCTCGACAAAAAGCCCGATTCGCACGCCTGATGTCCGCCCCCGCCCGCGACGAACTTCGCCGCCTGCACTTCATCAACGCGCTCTTCGCGCAGGTCACCGGCCACGACCTCTACCTCGCCCAACAGATCAAGGAGGCCATCGCCTTCAGTCTGGCTGAGCTCGAGGAGCAAACCCGAGAACACCCCGAGTTCGCCGCCAAATACGACACCGCCTTTAACTCCTCCGCTGCCTCGCTGCTGGAAAAATTCTTCGCCGGCCAGCCGCGCCACGGTTTTTTCCACTGGGACGCGCTCAGCACGCTCACCTCGGCCACGCCGCTCTTCGCCCGCGCCGAACTCATGACCGGCCTCAAGCGCCTCGCGCCCTACCGCGAATCCACGCTGCTCGTAACCAATCTCCGCCCCGCCCTGCTCCCGCCCGACAAACGCGCGACGCCACGCCGCCAGCGCGAATACGAAGAAGCCCTCGCCTACACCCGCGAGCTCGCCGCCGCCCGCACCGCGCCCAGCGCTGACCTTCGCCTGCTGTTTCTCTGAGTTTTTCCGATTCCTGATTCCCATATAAAAATCCCCATGTCGAAAACTCTCTTCCAACGCATCATCGACCGGGAGATTCCCGCCAAGATTGAACACGAAGACGACCGCTGCATCGTCATCCACGACATCCAGCCCGCCGCCCCCGTTCATCTGCTCATCATTCCCAAGACCGTGATTCCCCGCGTCGGCGACGCCGCGCCCGCCGATGAAGCCGTCCTCGGCCATCTCCTGCTCACCGCCGGCACCGTTGCCAAAAAACTCAACCTCGCCCGAGGCTTCCGCCTCGTCGTCAACCACGGCCCCGACGCCTGCGAAACCGTGCCCCACCTCCACGTCCACCTGCTGGCCAAGCGGCAGATGACCTGGCCGCCGGGCTAATCGACCACTCACTTCTCTGTCTTTTTTCCCGCCATCCGTTCCACCAGTTCACCCACCATAGGATTCGGAAACCGTCGGCTTGGCGTGATCGCGTAAAACGTCTCGCGGATCTGTGCGATGCGGTGCGTTTCCACCAGCACACCGCTCTCGATTTCGTCGCGCACCACCACCGGCGGCACCAGCGCCAGCCCCTCGCCCTCGCGCGCGAGTAAGCGCAGCATCGCCATATCATCCACCTCGGCCATGATGCGCGGCCTCGCCCCCGCCGCCGACATCAGCCGGTCGAATGCCGCCCGCGTGTTGCTTTCCATGCTGGGCAGGATCACCGGCACATCGCGGAAATCTTCGGGAAATCGCAGCTTCTTCTTTTTCCATTCCGGCACACCGACCAGGCTCACCGGTTGCTCGGCCAGCAGGTGACTGTGCCAGGGCCGTTCCGCATCCCGCCGTGCCGGCTGGTTGGACAGCAGCATGTCGATCTCGTGAGAATGCAGCGCCGCCAACAACTCCCTCAACGCCCCCGAGCGGATGACCACCTCCACCTCCGCGCGGTGCAGCACCGGTCGAAGAAACTCCAATTGAAAGTTGCGCGACAGCGTCGCCACCGCGCCCACACGCAGCACCCGCCTCCCGCCGCGTTGCCGGTTTTGCATAACGTCCACCAACTCTTCACCGGCCCGGCCGATGGTCTCCGCGTAATCGAGCGCCAGCCGTCCCGCCTCGGTCAGCGTCAAGCCACCCCGCCCGCGTTCAAACAACGCGTGCCCCAGACTCTCCTCCAACTGCTTCAACTGCACGCTAAGCGCCGGCGCCGAGAGGTTCAGCTTCTCCGCCGCCCGCGTGAGATTCAGCTCCCGTGCGATTAGCCGGAAATACCGCAGATGATGGTAATTCAGAAACATGATCAGACTTAAATAAAACCTAATGATTAATTCTAAAGCCTATAATTCCCTTAAAACTAAAAAGTCACTAGTCTCATCTCATGCGCTCGTTTCTTCCTCTTATTCTCGTCGCCATCCCGGTGCTCCCGCTCCTCGCGGGCCTCCTCGCCCGCGTAGGCGGCGCGCCCGCCCGCACAGCCCGTTGGGTCGCGGCTGCTGCCGGTGTGTCCGCCTTGCTGGCCGCCGTCGCCGCCCTGGCCCTGATCACCAGCGGCCCGCTTACGGTGCGCTGGACGCCTTGGGGCGCGGCCTCCGCCTGGACACTTTCGCTGCGACTCGACGCGATTTCCGCCGTCATGGCGGTGCTGGTCTCGTTCCTCGGCTGGGTCGTCCTACGGTTCTCCCGCAACTACCTCGCGGGCGACGCCGGTCAGGTCCGGTTCTTTTCTTGGATGAGCCTCACGCTAGCCTCCGTGCTTGCCGTGGTCATTTCCAACCACCTGCTGCTCATCTCAGCCGCATGGATCATGACAAGCCTGTGCCTTCACCGCTTGCTTCTTCATTACCCCGGTCGGGCCGGCGCAATCTTCTCTGCCCGCAAAAAATATGTCGTCAGCCGCCTCGCCGACGTCTGCCTGCTCACCGCCGCCGTGATTCTCTACCGCACCTACGGCACTTGGGAACTCGACACCCTTTTCGCATCCGTCTCCGCAGACCGGACCGATGGTCTTGTGACCGCGGGTTTTCTGATCGTCGCCTGCGCAGCGTTGAAATCCGCCCAATTCCCCTTCCACAGCTGGCTGCCCGACACCATGGAAACCCCCACGCCCGTCTCGGCTTTCATGCACGCCGGCATCATCAACGCGGGCGGCTTCCTCATCGTGCGTCTTTCCCCTCTCTTCGCCCACGCTCCCGGTGCGCTCAACTTGCTCGCCCTCCTCGGCGCGCTCACCGCCGCCTTCGGAGCGGTCGCAATGCTCGCCCAGCCCAGCGTCAAACGCGCCCTCGCCTACTCCACCATCGCCCAGATGGGTTTCATGATTCTCCAATGCGGGCTCGGCGCCTTCGGCCTTGCCCTGCTTCACATCGTGGCGCACTCGCTCTACAAAGCCCATGCCTTCCTCACCGTCGGCTCCACCATCGGGCTCGTGCCGCGCACCGCCATCCCGCTCAAAACCAGCGCCCTCACGCTAGGTGCACTCGCCAGCGCACTGATCGTCACCGGCCTCGCCACCGGCTTGCAAGCCGTCTTTCCAAACGCATCCGTCCACCTCGGCGTGTTCGCAGTCGTGCTGGTTTTCGCCCTCGCTTACGGTCTCGCCCGCGCATGGTCCGCCGGCGGTGGACTGCCAACCGCTCTCCGCGGATTCGGCGTCGCCGCCCTCATCGCTCTCGTCGGCATCGCACTCCATGCCGGTGCCACGACCCTGTTCAAGCACTTGCCGATCGTCACTCCGCCGACCGCTTTGCTGGTCCTGATCGGCGCGATCTTCACCGCGCTCTTCATCTTTCAAGCCCTGCTCTGGCGCGCCAGCCACTACTCCCTCGGACGCCGCCTCTACGTGCACGCCTTGAACGGCTTTTACCTGGGCACCTATGCCAACCGCTTCCTTGGCCTCCTCTGGCCCAAGCACCCGGTGATCTGAACCCCCGCGCAACCTTCCCTCTTCAAAATCACTCGCCCTTTATTCCCATGAACTCCGCCGCCGCTCCCGTCGCCGCCTCCCTGCTCACGCCCGACCTCTCCGCCGCGCTCGATACCGCGCTCGGTCGCATCCCGCCGCTCTGGCCGCTCAAGCACTTTGTCGCCGTCAACCCCTTCGTCGGCCTGGCGGACAAACCGTTCCCCGAAGCCTGCGCCTTGCTCCAGCGCACGATGGGCGCCGCGCCCTTGCAAAGCCCCGCCGACTACCTCGCCGCGTATCGCGCCGGCACAGTGAGCGCCGCCGACCTCTCCGCCGCCGCCGATGCCGAGTGGCCCGTCGAACGGCTCGTCAACGTGCTCGCATCCGCCCCTGCCTCCGCTCCCGATCCCACTCACGCGACCGTAGCCGACCTGCTCGATAAAGAACGCCCGCGCGCCCACTGGAGTGTCTTCGTCGTCGAGGAGATTTCCAAATGGTGCGGCGCCACCTTCGACCAAAATCAGACCACCTGGAACTCGCCGTGGAAAACCCTCGGGCTCTTCCCCGCCTGGCGCGAGGCCACCATCCACGATCTCAACCCCGAAGCCTTCGGCTTGACCGGCTTTCGCGCCTTTGTTTCCAGCCTGCCCGCCGATGCCGATGCGTGCATCGCCCACTGCATGCACATCCTCGATCCGCATCACGCGGATTTGACGGACTTCCTCCACCGCCAGCTCGCGACCATCCCGGGTTGGGCCGGTTACATCCAATACCTCGTCCGCGAAGACGTTATGCGGGGCCGGGCCAACCCCTCCCTTCGCCACCTGCTTGCCATCCGCCTCGCCTACGACGCCGCGCTCTACACCGCCTTCAAACACGACCGCCTTCTGCGCATCGAATGGCGTCACCACACCACGCCCGTCGCTTCGCCCGAAATGCTCGCCGCGCTCATCCGCTGGCAATTCGCCTTCGAGATCGGCTACCAACGCAACCTCGCGAAGTTGCTCGCCGCCCAGCCCTCGTCCGAACCCTCTGCCCGCGCCTCCGTGCAGGCCGTCTTCTGCATCGATGTGCGTTCGGAGATTTTTCGCCGCCAGCTCGAAGCCGCCGATCCCACCGCGCAAACCCTCGGCTTCGCGGGGTTCTTCGGTTTTCCCGTCGCCCATCGCACCGCCACCGCCGCCCTTTCCGAAGTCACCGGCACGCGCTGCCCCGTGCTGCTCGTTCCTCCCGTCGAAACATGCGAACCGCTTCCCCCCGAAGCCGCCGCCGCCGCCCGCACCACCCGCGCCGAGGCCGGCGCGTGGAAAGCCTTTCAAAATTCCGCGACCTCCTGCTTCTCCTTCGTCGAATCCGCCGGGCTCGCCTTTGGCGCCGTGCTGGGGCGCACCACCCGCCCCTCGGCCGGTCCATCCTGCACCCGCATCGCCCCCGGCTACGCTCCGGGCCAGGCCGCCACTCCCGAGGCTCGCGCCAACCTTTGCGAAGGCGCCCTCCGCAACATGAGCCTCACGAAAAACTTCGCCCGCCTCGTGCTCATCTGCGGCCACGGCAGCGAAAGCGCCAACAACCCTTACGCCTCCGCCCTCGACTGCGGCGCCTGCGGTGGCCACGCCGGCGACATCAACGCCCGCCTCGCCGCCAACACCCTCAACGAGCCCGCCGTTCGCGCCGTGCTCGCCAACCGTGGCATCGTCATCCCCGCCGACACCGTCTTCATCGCTGGCCTGCACAACACCGCCACCGACGACGTGCTCCTCTTCGATCTCGAAGCCGTGCCCGCCTCGCATACGGTCGATATCGGCATCCTCCGCCCTGCTCTGGCCGCAGCCGGCGCGGGCGCACGCAAAGAGCGCGCCGCCTCACTCGGCCTGGCTGCGATCCCCGCCGAGCAGCTCGACGGCGCCGTGCGCGCCCGCGCCAACGACATCTCCCAAGTCCGGCCCGAATGGGGTCTGGCCAACAACGCCGCGCTCGTCGCCGCCCCCCGCAGCCGCACCGCCGCGCTCAAGCTCGACGGACGCGTCTTCCTCCACAACTACGACGCCTCCGCCGATCCCGAGAACAAAGTCCTCACCTTGATCCTCTGCGCCCCCGTGGTCGTCGCCAGTTGGATCAACCTCCAATACTACGCCTCCCGCGTGGACCAAGCCCGCTACGGCAGCGGCAACAAAGTCCTGCACAACGTCGTCGGGGGCATCGGCGTCATGGAAGGCAACTCTGGAGACCTCAAAGTCGGCCTCCCTCTCCAATCCATCCACGACGGCGAAAAATTCGTCCACGAACCGCGCCGGCTGACCGTCTTCATCGACGTGGCCCGCGAACGCATCGACGCCGTCCTCGCCACCCAGCCCGCCGTCCGCCAACTCTTCGACCACGGCTGGATCCACCTCGTCGCCCTCGAAGACGATAAAGCCCACCGCTACACGCTCGACGGCTGGAAACCCATCTGACCGCACTCTACGCTCACCGCGCCTCAAACGTCCCGTCCGCCCGCTTCGCGATCAGGCGCTTAAGCTCCAGCATCATCAACGTCGCCGACAGTTGTGACGTCGCCAACCCCGTCTGTGCGCTGACCGTGTCGATGGACACCAGCGCGCCGCCGGCAAAGCACGCGTAAACCTGCTGCTCCTCCGGCGTGAGATTGGACGCCGCCAGCGCCGTGCCGCCCGTGGTTTTTTCCGGAATCGCCGACGGCCTCAATCCGTCGAGATAACTCAGCTCCGACAAAATATCATCCACGCTCGTGAGCAACGTGGCCCCGTCGCGGATAAGCTGGTGACACCCCGCGCTCGTCGCCTGGTCGATGCGTCCCGGCACCGCAAAAATCAACCGCCCCTGTTCGCCCGCGAACCGCGCCGTGATCATCGAGCCTCCGCTCACGTCACTTTCCACCACCACGACTGCCTCGCTCATGCCCGCAACGATGCGATTGCGCATCGCAAACGACTGCTTGTCCGCCCGCCGTGTGAACGGAAACTCCGACACGATGGCCCCCTGCTCCTCAACCTGCCGGTAGAGCGCGAGATTTTCCGGCGGATAGATGATGTCGATGCCGTTGCCCAGCACCGCCGCCGTTTTTCCGCCCACCGACAACGCCCCTTCATGAGCCGCCGTATCGATCCCGCGCGCCAACCCGCTCACCACACAAAATCCCAGCCGCGCCAGCTCAGCGCCCAACTTCTTCGCGACACTCTGCCCGTAAAGCGTGGTTCGCCGACTGCCCACGATGGCGATGCACGGCTGCGCAAAATCATAGGTGCCCTTTCGGTAAAGTCCGATGGGCGGGCTGTCGATTTCCCTCAGCAACTTCGGGTAGGCCGGATCGCGCGTCGTGACGAACGTCGTGTGCGCCTGCGCCATGCGCTCCTCCTCGCGCGCCAGATCAAAATGTTCGCGCCAGTTGGCGAGTGTCCCGCTGATCACCGGCCCCACGCCCTTGACTTCCGACAACCGCTTGGGGTCCGCCGTCAACACCGTGCGCGGATCACCGCCCAATGCCTCAAGAAGCCGGTTGAGCGTAATGGGGCCGATATTCGGCAATGCGTTCAAAATAAGGAACGCCTGCGTTTCCGTGAGATCGCTCATGCTCGCTCCTTTCTTAACACAGCGGGAAGAAAGTCGATCAGTTGTGTCGCCTGCACCGATACCTGACCGTGCGTGCGTGCCAATGCGTCGGCCGCCAACCCGTGCCACACCACGCCGCGACAACCTGCCAACAGCGGGTCATCGGGAACCTGCGCCAGAAGGCCGCCCGTCAATCCCGCCAGAATATCCCCGCTCCCGCCACGGGCCAAAACCGGCCCGCCAAAAAAACTGTGATAGTTAACCGCTCCTGCCTGCACCGTGGTGATGGGACCTTTGCGAATCGTCACCGCGCCCGCCGGTATGGCTGCTTCGATGCGGGCATACTCACCGGCGTGCGGCGTGAGCACGCGCGGCGCCGCCCCCGCGCACACAATCTCCCGCTGAAGCGCATCCGCATCGATCACGAGCGGAACGGTGGAACGCGACACCACATCCTTGATCAGCGCCAACGTCTCAGGCTCGCGCCCCAGACCGGGGCCAATCAGCAGCGCCGAAGCCCTGTCCGCGCGGGCGGCCAAAAGATGTGAACCTTCAAGCGCCAGCCCGCCGTCGGGCGTCTCCGGCCAGCCCACCCACATCGCCTCGGGCGCGCGCGCCGCAAACGCCGCCGCCAGCGACTCCGGCACAAACGCCGTCACCAACCCCACCCCGCTTTTCAACGCCGCCAGCACGCTCATGAGCACCGCGCCCGGATAGCTCCGCGAGCCACCCATGATAAACAAATGCCCGTAGCTGCGCTTGTCGGAACGGGATTCCCGCAGTCTGCGTAGCGGATCAAGGGTGGCCGACGACAGCACCCGATCCGGCACATTCGCCTGCACCGCAAAATCCAAATCGAGATAACGGATGCGGCCCGCGTTCGGCAGCGTCAGCAAAAGCGACTTCACGATTCCGGTCGCATAGGTAAAGTCGGCCTTGAACGCCCCCGGCTCGCCCCAGCCGCTGGGCAAATCAACCGCCGCCCGAAGTCTGATATCGAGGGCGTTGACCTCCGAGAAAAGCGCCGAAACATCAGGCTCGAGTGGAGCGCGAAACTGGTAACCAAACACGCCGTCCAGCACGAGATCGTAGCCACCTTCAGCCCATTGGTTCACACTCGTGGCTATGGTAGCCAGTTCACGCCAGGCACGCTGTGTCAGTGGTCGCAGCGCGCGCTCGCCAAAGCCAAACCTGACTTCGATGCGAACGCGCGGATACAGCTCCACGATACGCCGCGCCGCGATGAACGCATCGCCCGCATTGTGCCCCTTGCCCGCCAACACGAGCACGCGGGCGTCGTCGGGAAATTCACCGATCTCTCGAAAATCCACCAGCACCGCCTCGGCGACCGCACGGCCGGCTTTCTGCATCGCTGCCCACTCGCCCTCCTCGTCACCAGCAAAATGGGTCGCCTCAAAATCACCCGCTTCGGCGCAGGTAAGGATGGGATGCGCGATAATCATGGCGGACTCATCAACGGACAACCCTCCACGCGTTGCAAGGCGGGCATTGGCCCCGCCTCATGGCGATGCCGTTTTAGAAGACTTTTCGGGGCAGCCTACAAGACGGCATACCGCTCACGCGGCTCGGCCCGGACGGTCTTTTGACGGGAGTCAAAACGCGCCCCCTTCGGATCGTCTCCCCCGTTTTCGTTATCCAAAATGTGCCTTGCGGTGACAATTTGGACATAAAGCAATTGTATTCTCTAGCGTATCTTCGCCGCCCTCACTTAGTGGCTTCTTGTGGTGAACTTCTAAATATGGAGTGTGATCACTTTTCCGGAGAAATGGCGCTGAATTATCGCAACACTCACACACACCTTTTGCCTTAAATAATCTCTCTGCCACCACATCCGGATTTCTATCATAAACATAAACTGCAACCAGTTTCTTTTCTGGCTTACGTGCGGCTAACTTTAAGCGTTTTTTTCTTACCGATGGGCTGTCCTTCAGCGACTTCCTGACTTTAAAATCAAATATATTACCTTTCTTTAGTGACTCTAAAATCTCAATTTCTTTGTTTTTCAGTTTTTCTGGTATGGAAACACTTGCCCATCCCTGAGAGGTAATTTTTTTAGGAACTTTGCTTCCGTCTTTTCCAACATTATATAAAACGCCAATTTTCTCCAGCTCGCTTTCTAAATCGGAAAGACTGCCGCTTGCTGGTGTAATACTGCTAATATCAACCAAGAAATAATACGGGAATGAGTTCTCGTCTCTTTCGGAAAAATCTGTGTCTAGAATTCCACTTTTGGCGGATGCTAAATATACAATCTCTGTCTTGTAGCTGAATACTAGATTTTCTCCTGCCGCGAAATTGTCTTTTGAGATAAAGCCTTTCGGAACGTAGAAACACTCGCCATTTCTGCCAGGTAAATAATTAATGAAATAGTCATCTACCATTTCCCTGTTTTTCATATCTCTGTCTTGATCGCTTAGTTTAATGATGCGCATGTTTTTATTTTTGCCCAACGATTCGGAGAGAGGGAGGAAAGAACGAAGGGGAAAATACCGAAGGGGACTGGCCGGAATGGCGCTAAGTTAGGGGGGGTGGTCGTCATTTTTTGAGATTACGGGAAGGCGATACGTGCATGAAGCGGCGGGGCTTGGTCATGAGCTGGTAGGTTTTGGGGCGTCGTTTGACACAGCGGGGCTCGGACCGATTG
>JANYJB010000070.1 GCA_025361935.1 Verrucomicrobiota bacterium | reverse complement strand
CGGTAGTTTTTCGTTGCCGCGCATCAACGACCGCCAAGCATCTCCAAACCGTGGTTCCCGACGCCGACTATCGTATCAAGCTTCCGGTCTTTGAAGGCCCCCTCGATCTCCTCCTTTTTCTGATCAAGAAAAACGAGATCGGCATCTACGACATCAACATCGAGTCGGTCACCCGCCAATACATCGACGTCCTGCACTCCCTCCAGCAGCTCGATCTGGAGATCGCCGGCGAGTTTTTCGTGATGGCCGCCACCCTCATGGAGATCAAGAGCCGCATGCTCCTGCCTCGCGGACAGGCCGCCGTCGATCCCAACGCCGAAGAGGACAGCATGGACCCGCGCTGGGAACTCGTTCACCAGCTCCTCCAGTATAAAAAATTCAAGGAAGCCGCCGCCAAGCTCGACGAACTCGCCGTCTTCCAGCGCGATCTCCTCGCCCGCCACGTGCCCGTCCTCGCCGACCGCGACTCCGACCGTCCGCTCAAAAGTGGCGACCGCATCGAGCTCTGGAACGCCTTCAACATCGTCCTCCGTCGTCTCGCCGAGAAACTCGTCGTCGGCCAGATCCAAGACGAACAAGTCACCGTTGCCGACAAAATGGAGGAACTCCTCGCGCTCACCCGCACCCGCCGGAGTTTCATTTTCTCCGAGCTGTTCACCGGCCCCGTCACCGTGCGCGTGCTGGTGGCGACATTTCTCGCCGTCCTCGAACTCACCCGCCTCGGCAAACTTCGCGTGAGCCAGAACGAAGCCTTTGACGACATCGTCTGCGATGCCCGCGAGGACGAATCCACCAAAACCGAAAACCCGCTTGAAACACCGGCGGAAGCCAGCACGTTATCCACGTGAGTAAAAAACCGACCACCCCCTCCTGCAAAACCCCGGCCCGCACGGCCGGCTTGCTCGGCGTCGGTCTTGACAACAAAGATGGCCACAAGCGCATCACCAAGGGGGAAAAGTTCATTCTTGTCGGCGGCTCCGAGGAGACCCACGTCCGCATGACCGAGACGACCCTCAAAACCTTCGAAGAGCTCAAACGGCGCGACAAGCGTCTTGAAACCGTCGATCCCCGCGAGCTTGCCGAAATTTTTTACAAATCAACCCCCGTTTAACCCATGGACAACTCCGAATACCGCCCCGTCCCAGGCCAGACCCCGCTGACCCTCCCTAAACAGAAAAACGATTCCGAAATGTCCGGCACTCTGCCCGAGTTGCCCCCGCAAGTCCCCAACCCGCCTGTCGTCAAAATCGTCCCCAACACGAAGTTTGTTTCGCCGATGCCAAAAATCGAAGAAACCAACAGCGACATACCCTCCTTTCTTCCCGTGGTCGTCGGCATAGCCGCCGCCGTCACCATCGCCTTTTCCGTCCTCATCTATCTTAAACGCTAATCATCATGTCCGACAAAATCGCCAACCTGAACGCCGAAACCTTTAAGACTGTCATCGCCTCGCCCGCCCCAGTCCTCGTGGACTTCTGGGCTCCGTGGTGCGGGCCCTGCAAAGCCATCGCGCCCATTCTTGAAGAGCTCGCCACCGAGTTGGACGGCAAGGTGACGATCACCAAGGTCAACGTGGACGACAACGACACCATCGCCTCCACCTACGGCGTGCGCGCGATCCCCACCATGCTCCTTTTCAAAAATGGAGCGGTTGTGGACACCATCGTCGGAATGATGCCCAAGGCTACCCTCAAGGAAAAGCTGCTGGCCAAGATCTAACTGAACGAAACCGTTTGCTTTTCAAAACTGCCGCCTCGTCAGCGGCGGTTTTTTCATGTCCCCAAAAGCACGCCTGCACTCAAAAGCATCGAGTAAAATGCCAGGTAAAGCCCGGTATCCCCGAGAAGTTCAATCAATGCGCCCGGCGTTTGCGCGCGCGCCAGACGACGCGTTTGCCACAAGCCGACGGCTGCCGTGACCATGAAAACGCTCGCCGTAAGCGGCCAGTGCCAGCCGTGCAGCCCCACGACCAGAACCGTCGCGCTTGCTAAAACATGCCCGCACGCAAACTGCCACCGTGCAAAGCGGCGGCCAAAACGCACCACCAGCGTGCGTTTGCCGGCCTTGGTGTCGGTCTCGGCATCCCGATAATTGTTAACCACCAGAATATTCGTCGCCAGCGCGCCGATGCCGGCGCCAACCAAGAAAATCTCCCCCCATATCCGTCCCGTCTGCACAAAATACGTCGCGCCCACGGCGATCAGCCCGAAAAAAACGAAAACAAACACGTCGCCGAGTCCGTTGTAACCGAGCGGATACGGACCTCCCGTGTATGCGATCCCGCACACGATGCTGGCCACGCCGATTACCAGCAACGGCCAGCCGCCGTAACTCAGAAGACTTAGCCCTGTGATGAACGCGACGCCAAACACCACGATCATCGCACGTTTCATGACGGCCGGAGCAATCAAACCCGCAGCCACCACCCGGCGGGGCCCGACGCGTTCCGCCGTATCGGCTCCCTTCGTGAAATCATAATAGTCGTTGGCAAAATTTGTTCCGATCTGGATCAGCAGGGCGAACACCAGACAGATAAGCGCTGCCGCAGCGTTAAACCCGCCATCTCGCAACACGAGGCCCGTGGCTACAAGCACCGGCGAAACCGCAGCTGGAAGTGTGCGAGGCCGAGTGGCCTCGATCCACGTCAACCAGGTTGCTTGACTATCAGGCGACCCCATGTCGTCAGCTCCTCGACTTCGACACACTGACCCGCACTTTTTTATTAAGCTTCACGAGACGGCGATTGAACATGGCGCTCAACAGAACCGGCATTATTGCAAGTGCGACCGCCATGATGAGAGTCCGCGTGTAGGCATTTACGCCGGACGAAAGAAATTTAGCGAACAACACCTCCAGCACCGCAAAGACCAAAAGAAAAACGCCGGAAGACGGCAACAGCAGGTTGACTACCCAGACGGCAATACAGGCGAACACTGCGGCCAGCGGACCGATAATCCCAAAGCTGAGGCCAAAGATGAAAAAAACGGGCGCGACCAGCGTCACCCGATCCTGAAAATTGCGTGTCATCTGGACAAGAATTGTGATCAGGAAAACCACGCACTGAATTGAAAAAATAATATCCGCCGTGCCCTTGGGCGCGCCCTGCATGCGCTCAAAACAACCGGGGATATGCGCGGTTCCAATTCGCATGCCGAACACCGCGATGCTGCCCGCGAATGCGCGCAAGAGATCAATCCAGTTGCGCAGATTGAAAAGCTCGTCAATGAGGTGCAGCGACACATCCTTGGTGTCGCGCAGGTTCTTGTCCACTGGCGGCCTCGAAGGCAGCGTCAGGATTGTGCCGCCAAAACGAAGCCACTGGCGCGGAAACCATAGCAGCAGGACGGCGAAAGAAAGAAGCCAGTAATGGACGTAGACGTTGTGGACGATCACGTGGGGATAAGTGAACTGCAATCAACGCCGCCGCATGAGGGATGTCAAAGAATCATCCCGGCTGCCACGGTTGCGTTGGTAAACTCGTCAACAAGGATGAAACTCCCGGTGCTGCGATTGCGCTGATAAGGATCGTTGATCAATGGCGTGGCCGAGCGCAGGAGGATGCGCCCGATGTCGTTCATGCCAATGTCCAGATCGCCATCGGCTTTGTGGAGGGTGTTGATGTTGATTTTGTAGCGGACGGCCTTGATCACGCACTTCGATTCCCGCGTGGTGTGACGGACGATGTATTTGCCGTTGGGCTGAAGTTTCTTTTCCGAGAACCAGCAGATCATCGCCTCGATGTCCTGGGTCACGTGCGGCGGATTATTGGTCTTCGTGATGGTGTCACCACGGGAAACATCTATCTCGTCCGCGAGCGTAACCACGACCGACATGGGCGCAAAAGCCTCGGCCAGTTCGCCGGCGGGACCGTGAATGGATTTGATGGTTGAGGTGAGTCCGGAGGGCTGGGCCACAATGGCATCGCCGGGCTTGAATACGCCGCCGGCCACGCGCCCGGCAAAACCGCGAAAATCGTGATGCTCGTCGTTGTTGGGCCGAATGACGGTCTGCACCGGCAAACGAGCGTCGATGTGGTTGGAATCACTGCCGATATAGACAGTTTCTAGCGTGTAGAGCAGCGGGCTGCCCTGATACCAAGACATGTGGGCCGAACGGTCCACAACATTGTCCCCGTGCAGTGCGCTGATGGGGATGAACTTAATATCGGGAATCTCCAGGCGGGAGGCAAACTCCGTGTAGGCGGTGACGATCTCGTTGAACCGCGTCTCCGACCAATCCACGAGGTCCATCTTATTCACGCACACGATGACGTGCGGGATGCGCAGGAGAGACGCGATGAAGGAATGCCGGCAGGTCTGCTCAATCACGCCTTTGCGCGCGTCGATGAGGATGATGGCGAGATTGGCGGTGGAAGCGCCCGTCACCATGTTGCGCGTGTATTGGATGTGCCCCGGAGTATCGGCGACGATGAACTTGCGGCGCGGGGTCGCGAAGTAGCGGTAAGCCACGTCAATGGTGATGCCTTGTTCACGCTCGGCGCGAAGACCGTCGGTGAGAAGGGAAAGATTGAGAACCTCTTCGCCACGCTGCTCGGTGACACGTTCGATGGCCTCGAGCTGATCGTCAAAGATCGCTTTGGAATCATAGAGCAACCGTCCGATCAAGGTGGATTTGCCGTCGTCAACGCTGCCCGCCGTCGTGAAACGGAGCAGGTCCATGGAAAGATAATGCTGGTCGGTGTGTGACATATTGTCGGGAAGGTCTGGGAAATCGTGGGAGCGGCGGACGGCTTAGAAATAACCCGCTTTCTTGCGGTCTTCCATGGCGGTCTCGGAGCGTTTGTCGTCGGCGCGAGTGCCGCGCTCGGTCTGACGGGCGGAGGCGACTTCTTGAATGACCTCGCCGAGATTGGCGGCGGTGGATTCGACCGCGCCCGTGCAGGTGCTGTCGCCGACCGTGCGGTAGCGCACCGTGCGAGTCTCGTATTTTTCACCTTCGAGCAGGGTGATGTAAGGCGACTTGGCGAGGAGCACGCCGTTGCGATTCACTACCTGGCGCTGGTGGGAGAAATAGATCGAGGGGATGGCGAGATTTTCACGGGCGATGTATTGCCACACGTCCATCTCGGTCCAGTTGGAGAGCGGAAAAATGCGGAAGTGTTCGCCCTGGTTTTTGCGACCGTTGAAAAGATTCCAGAGCTCGGGGCGCTGGTTTTTCGGATCCCACTGGCCGAACTCGTCGCGGTGCGAAAAGAAGCGCTCCTTGGCGCGGGCCTTCTCCTCGTCACGACGGGCGCCGCCAAGGCACGCATCGTATTTGAACTCCTCGATGGTATCGAGAAGCGTGATGGTCTGGAGACCGTTGCGGGACGGATTCGGACCTTTTTCTTCCTGAGCACGACCGGCCTTGATGGAATCGGCGACGTAACGCACCACGAGGCGACCACCGGTCTCCTTGGCGAGATAATCGCGGAATTCTATCGTCTCCTCAAAATTATGCCCGGTGTCCACGTGGACGAGCGGGAACGGATATTTCGCCGGGGCGAACGCCTTTTGCGCGAGGCGGACCATGACGATGGAATCCTTGCCGCCCGAAAACAGCAGCGCAGGCCGCTCAAACTGCGCGGCGACTTCCCGCATGATAAAGATGGCCTCGTGCTCCAGTTGAGCGAGGTGGGTGAGATTGTAAGAACTCATGACTGTAAATGGATAAGCGGTGACACGGCACCATGCAGGCGAACCAAAGAGGCGTCGGCCGTCTCCGCTTCGGTTTCGATCGTGAGGACGTCGTCCCCGCTCGCAGGAGGTTCGAACGATGAATCACGACCGGTGAACTGTTTGACCGCGCCCGTGCCGGCCTTCGCGTAAAGTCCCTTGGGATCGCGCTTGGCGCAGGTTTCAAACGAGGCGGCCACATAAACTTCGCTGAAGTCCGCCGCCCCGATGATCTTTCGCGCCAACTCACGATAGGCGCGATGCGGTGTTATAAAAGCGCAGATTACGACCACCCCTGCCTGCACAAAAAGCTTAGAAACCTCGGCGATGCGCCGGATGTTTTCGGCGCGATCGGCATCGGTGAAACCGAGGTCGCGGTTGAGACCCGTGCGGACGTTGTCCCCATCAAGCAAATGCGTTGTGATTCCTTCCGCGTGCAGCCGACGCTCCAAGGCTATGGCCAACGTGCTTTTGCCCGACCCCGACAATCCATAAAGCCAAAACACCCGGCCTCGCTGCCCTAGACGCGCCTCTTTTTCGGTGCGTCCAAGCACGCGATCAAAAATAGGATAAAGGTTGGCGTCGGACACGATTTGTTAAAAGTTAAGTAAGTTCATAAACTTTAAAATCAAATGCGCGTGAGCAAGCTTAAAAGCCTGCCTATTTTACAAATTAAGGCTTAAAACGCTGATATTCTGGAATTTTCAATTCCTTTTCGATCTCACGAATACGCCCCAGCACTACGGGAGCCATCGCCATTTCGATTTCAAGTGCGCTCGGTTGATTTTTGGCCGGCTGCACCAGCCCAGGAGGCGTCGGCTTGGGCAACGTCGGATAGAGCTTTTTCAACCAATCGTAAGCCTCCGCGTTGCGTCCCTGGCGCCGAAGGAGTTCGGCATAAATCCGCGCGACAAAGTAAGGGGCATCAGACCGCAATGCCGCCTTGTGATAATACTCCGCAGCCGAGTTCAAGTCTTTCAACCGGTTGAGATAGACGTTCCCTATCTCAAGGTAGATTTGGACGGAATCGGGATGATAACCGAAAGCCTCGTTCAGGTATTTGATGGCGACGGCGGATTGCTCATGCTCGATCTGCTGTTGCATCGCCGTGGAAACAACGTCGTAGCCTCCCGCCTCCGCAACACGCCAGTTGGGCATGTCGTAGGCGATCATGCGGGCCCCGTTTTGCCAAAAATACAGAGGCCTCGGGTCAATCGCCGTCACGAGTTTGATCAACGTCTGCGTGGCCGGGAGATCATAGTCGCTCCACACAGAGTTGGTCTTGATCCAAAAAAAATCCGCCGCGATGGCGCGAAAACCTCCCAGCAGGCCGACCGTCACGCCCTGCCCCAGCGCCCCCTGCAACGAATCAAGCTTCAGCGCCGGTTGCCCCGCGCGCACCGCCTGCCACGCCGGATCCTCAAGCGGACGCATGGCCCAGCCCGCAATCAGCAGGGTTGCCAGCACCACCGTGCCGGCGCGCAGCGGACGTAATGCGAGAAGGTTAAATTTCACGATTCCTGAAGCTGTAAACCGCGAGGCCGCCGATCACCGCGATGTAAACCAAGGCGTAGCCGGCCACCCGCAAAACCACTCCGGCGTCCAGCCCGCTCCCAATCGCCACCTGATCGGCCAGGTTGAACACTTGAAAATTGGGGAAGACATATCCCAGCATCCGCACCAGCAGACGCAGCGGCAGCGAGGCCACCTGCGCGTAAGCGTCGTGCGCGAGGTATTGCAGATGGCAGATCACGAGCATGAAAAAACTCATGACCACCGTGTAGAGATTCGTGTTGGAGAAACTGGCGATGAGCAGCGTGATCGCCGCCAGCACGCCGAACTTCAGCCATTGCAGCACACCCATCACCATGAGATCGCCGTAGTGGATGAGGCGTCCGTTTGGAAAGGCGTCCGGGTGCAGCGCCATGAGGCTGTTTTCGCGCGAGCACAGCAGCCCCGCCAGCAGCAGCGTGGTGAGCGCGCAAAACACGCCGATCACCGCGAACACGCCGAGGAATTTTCCGAAGATAAATTCCGTGCGCCAGATCGGCTTCGCCAGAATGGTGAGCGCAGTGCGGTTCTCGATCTCGCTGAAAAAAAGCTGCGCCGTCGCCGCGATCGTCAGCGTGGAACCAAAGAACACCATTGCGCCAAGACCGAAGTCGGAGATGAACTTCAGCTCCGAGGAACCAAAGTTGAACTCGCGAAAAAACTGCGCGCTCGCCACCAATCCCACCGCGAGCAGCAGGAGAAAGTTGAACAACTTTTGCCGCACCGCCTCGGTGAAGGTGTTGCCCGCAACGATGAGCAGCCGTGAAAATGAAAAAGGGACGCCGCCGGTAGTCGCATTCATTACTTTTGCCCTCCTTTATCGGGCCGGGAAACCCGGCTGATGAAAAGCTGGTCGAGCCGTGCGCGCGGCTGCTCGACGGCGTTGAGCGCATGACCGCGCGCGGCCAGCCACCCTCGCAGCTCGTCCAGTTGCTCCGGCGAAAGCGGGTCCACGATGAGCGCCTGCCGGTCGCGCTGGCCGACGAGCTCGTTGACGTCGCCTTCGAGGATGAGTTTTCCGCGATCCAAAATCGCCACGCGGTCGCACACATCCTCGATCTGGGCGAGCAGGTGGGACGTGATGAGGACGGTTTTCCCCTGCGCCTTGAGTTTCAAAATCAGTTCCGAAATCTCCGCCGAGCCCACCGGATCGACGCCCGCCGTGGGTTCGTCGAGAATGATGAGCCGCGGATCGTGGACGAGCGCCTGCGCCAGCCCGATGCGCTGCAACATTCCCTTGGAATAAGTGCCCACCCGGCGCTGCGCGGCGCCACTCAGCCCGACCCAGTCGATAACCTCCCTGACGCGCTCATCGAGCCGCTTGCGAGGCACCCCGCAGATGCGCGCATAGAAACACACCAGCTCGGTGCCGCTCAGGTAGCGGTAGAAATACGGCGCCTCCGGCAGATAACCCACGTTAAGGCGCGAATCGACCCGGCCGCTCGGCACGCCGAAGACCTTGCACTCGCCCACCGTCGGTTCGAGCAGGCCGAGGATGATCTTGATCGTGGTGCTCTTGCCGGAGCCGTTGGGCCCGAGCAGACCGAAGACCCTTCCCTCGGGCACGCTCAGCGTCAGGTTCTCGACCGCGCGCAATTTGACGCCCCGCAGATTGAGGGGGAAATCCTTGGTCAGGTTTTTGATCTCGATGGCCAGCGGTAAGGCAGCGGGGGTCATTGGATGCTGAAATCGTTGAATGTGGCGGCGCGTTTTTCGGACACGCGCTCTACCTTGCGAATGTAGCCGTGAAGGCGTTCCTCGACGGCCGTTATGAACGCGTTCACCGCCCGTTGGTTCCCTTCGGCCTCGATCTGCACCCGGCCGTCCGCAAGGTTGGCAACGACGCCCGTGACCTCGAATTCCTTCGCCACCTGCAACGTCGTGTAGCGGAAGCCCACGCCCTGCACGGAGCCGGTGAACCAAACTGTTTCGTGATGCACTTCTGCCATGGGAATTGATCAGACTGCGCAACCTCCCTGTGCGTTCAACCCGTAAATCGCCGCTTCCCCGTTCCTTCGATTACGCTTCTCCCGGCACGGCAAAACTCCACGGGAATTTCGTTTGCATTTTCACCCTGCGAAACCAAGTTGCTGATCAAGGTTGATCACGACCTTTTCAACGAATGAGCAACTTCGAACCTGACGGCCCCTCGGATAATGACTGGGATGAACGCGGTGACCTTGCTTGGAACGAATTTGACTGGGAAAAATATCTTCGGGAACAGGACGATGTGATCCATCGTTACCTCGCCTATTACGAGACCCTGCGCGAGCACCCCGAACGCATCGACGAAGTCGCCCACATGATGGGCTGGGACGAGGAATCCTGGAGCAGCGACTCCGCCGACATCAGCTCCCGTGACAACAACGGCTCCGAGACCGCAGCCGACGCGGCCACGGGCGATCTCAACGATTTCAACAGCGAGCCCTACACGCTGCACAAAAACCCCATCTTCATCGCGACGAAGGCCATTCATCTTAGCCTCAAACGCTCGTGGGAACGCATCGCCCCGGATGCCGAGAAAGTCCCCCAGCCGCTCGCCCTCGCCTTGCACAGCTCGATTTATCGCGGCGAAGAGCAGGCCATGCTCGCGATTCAGGCGCTCGATTTCGGCGACTACGCGATGGCCATCAGTCTTTTTAAGCGAGCCCTGCGCGAGCTGAACCAATCCTTCGCCCACCTCGGTATGCCCGCCGTAGCCAAGCTGCCCGCCGTAGCCCGTTTTGCCGAGGACGCCTTGCCCCGCCTTTTCGACCTCCGCGAGATATGGCTGCGCGTGATGAACGAGTGCCGCGACGAACTGGAACGCCCTGTCGAAGACGAAGACGAGGACTGAGACGTCAAAAACCGCATCGGCGGTGAAAACTGGCGGAGAGGGAATTCGAACGCCCAGCCCCAACAAGACCAAGCGAGTAATGGGCTTACGAATACAGCGACGGACAAACAAGCATCTTCCCCGCTGGCTTCCCTGAAGGTCACCAAGCTTATCGCGAGCTGTCCACAATCGTCTCAGCATGGGGATCACTCAGCGACGAGCTACGAGCCGCAATCCTTGCGATCGTCGGGAGCGCACAGGCGTTGGACAGACGCACGCAGCACCAGCCCGACCGCGGTTCCCCGTCTGGCTCCTCCCCGCAAGGGGCGTGCCTTGACGGGTCGCGGTCGTAGGGATGAACCACGCGCAACCACGGGGCAGGAGGGCGTGCAATGAGTGGCCCTGTCACCATTGAAGGATTGGAAGCGGCGGGAGGCCGGACGGCGGATGCGCCCGCGTCAGCGGGC
>JANYJB010000069.1 GCA_025361935.1 Verrucomicrobiota bacterium | reverse complement strand
CTTGGGTGCGCTCGGTGGCGAGCGGCACGATGCGGGTGGCGCCGAGCTCGGTGGCGTGGCGGATGATGTCGTCCATCACGCCGCCCTTGGGCAAGGCCTGCGCGAGCGTGATCGCGCAGGGCAGGGGAGCGCGGGTGTGCGTCTCGCGCACACGGAGGGTCGCGCCGGATTGGCGGGCGTCGGTCAACTCGCACGTCCACTCGGTGCCTCGACCGTCGAAAGCGACGACGGTGTCGCCGGTGCGGGCGCGGTTGACGGTGACGAGATGGTGCGATTCGCCGCAGGGCAGGGAGATGACGCCTTGAACGGGCGTGGGGGCGAAAACGCGGAAGTCGGACATGGCGGCGAGTGGAGCGATGGAGTTTTCGGTTTACAAGCCCGCGAGCGGACGTAGCTTTACGGTTTGTTTAAGTGCGCCCAGATGGCGGAATTGGCAGACGCAGTAGACTCAAAATCTACCGACGAAAGTCTTGTGGGTTCGACCCCCACTCTGGGCACCATTTTTAAGACGGCTCCACGTAAGCTGTGTTAAGGTCCGATGCGCTCTTGGTGATGATGCAAGGGGAAACGCGAGTGCTTATGGGTATGTCAGAATCCACCTAGTGTTTTGGGTTACGCCACTCGTTTTGGCTCGTTTGGTTGTTGGAGAAAGACAGATTTTATTACTTTAAGCATTTATCAACAAACGGATAGTTCATTCGATCTAATCCGATTGCAATCTAGGGTATAAACCCTAGGATTCAATTGTGATGAAATTAACGGGTATTCGCCCCTTGTTTGTTTTGGTTGCTCTGGTCGCCGAGCTGGTTGGGCACGCGTATGCTGGTTCCGCGACGAACATCAGCGGGCTTTATTACACGGGGCAGAATGGCAGCGGCGGGTTGCAAGCGGGCGGTGGGCGCGATGCCAACTGGAATGTTACTTATGCATATGCGAATGGGACCCGCTACCGCAGCTATTCCGGCAACAGTTTTGCTGATACGACCTATACGAGCACGGCCGGAGCATATGTCTTGTGCAGCACGGCCAACAGTGGCGGCACCGCGAACTACATTGATGGCGCCTATGTCGCCAACACCAGCTCCGCTCAATGGATCACCGCTCCGGGTGCGATGACGGCCGTCACGGGCGGCACGGTCAACATCGGCGGCGACAATCTGCCGGGCAACGGCACCACGGGGTCAAATATTGCGACCTACGTGTATCAACTGGCCTTCACGATCACCGGCACCGGCAGTGGCGTCGCCACGAACGCGATTTCGCTAAGCCTGACGGTGGCCGCTGACGATGCGTATGAGATTTATATCACGTCAAACCAAGTCACCATGAACGGCAGTGGAGTGATCAGCGCCCAGTATGCGGCTTCTGCATCCGGCACCAATGCTTGGAGCAACACCACGGCGCAAACCCTCACCAACACCGGTGGCGGCGCCAATACGACTTTCAATATCGGCACCAATTATCTCACGGTGGTCGTGCATAATTCAAACAGCGTGACTGGCGACAGCACCTCCACGGCGAACAATCCCAGCGGACTCCTCATGTATCAGGTGGGGGCAGTCGCCACCATCGACGGCAACCCCGTCCCGGAAGTCGGCACTTGGCTGCCGTTGTTCGGCGCGGTGGGACTGTATGGCGCCTTTGCTTGGCGGCGTGGGCGGACGGAAAATCCGCTTCAAGCGGCCTGATTAATTCAACGCCTTTTTTATCAAGGCGGCTTCTTGGGCGGTCAGTGTTTCGGGAAGAATGGAGGCAAGGACCTCGTGCGCCCGGTCTTTTTGCCCTGTGCCGGCGAGCGCCAGACCATAGGGCAGGGCGATGATGGGAGAGGTTTTCCAGTCGGTGGTTGCGGCGCGGAAAAGGGCCAAGGCTTCGGTGGTGCGGTTTTGCGTGCAGAGCACGAACGCGTAGGTCGAGCGATAGGCGAGATTATCGGGCGAGGTTTTGAAGTTGTCCTTGGCGATTTGCTCGGCCGAGTTGAGGTCGTTGCCGGTGAGGGCGGCGAAGAATGCGAAGTTGTTGGCAACCGACGCATCCTGTGCACGAAGTGAATGAAGGCGTTTGAACACTTGGTATTGGCCGTTCGCGTCGTTGCTCACTTGGTAATGGCGGGCAAGCGTTCCGAGGGCGTTCACGGCGATTTCGGGCTGATCGGAGGCGATCCATAGCAGGGCGAGGGCTTCGTCGAGCATGCCCCATCCGTAAAGAAGATCGGCGGTGACAAGGGCGCGTCCGCTGTCGGTGGCGGCCCGGGACTGCAGGGTTTTCCACAGCTCGTCGGCGAGCGTCGCCACACCTGTGGCGCGGGCGGCCTTCAGCTCGTATGCGATGCGTATGGGTTCGAGGTCTCTGCCCCAGCCGGTGCCTCGGGTCCAGTCGAGCAAGGCCGGCCAATCGGCCAACTGGCGCAGGGACTCGGCGATGCTCACGGCGGCAGGAGGCCGGCTTGTCGTGGAGGGAGGGAGTGTTTTAATCCATTGGATGGCTTCGCGGCTGCGGCCGATTTGGTTGAGCCAGCTTACAAGCAGGGCGATGTTGCCCGAATCGACCGAGTGGTGCTTTTCCATCATAGCAAGAACCTCGGTGAAACGCGGTTCGTCGGCCTTGGAGAGGGCGAGCAGGCAGTTGGGGATGTCGCCCAAGGTGCAGCGAGGATGGGCGCGGAGGGCGTCGGCCCAGCGAAGCATGGCCGCCCGGTCGCCATGGGTGCTCGCGTCGCCAAGGAGGGCGCGCAGGGCGTTGGCGCCCCATTCCCGGTCGGGAGCCCATTTGGCGAGAAAATCCAGGCCGCGCCGGCGCTCGGTTGTGTCACGGGCGTGGAGCAGCACGATTCCCAGCGGCACTTCGTCGATGGGCAGCGGGCCGTCGAGTTTGAGCGCCGTTTCAAAGTGATCACGGGCGCTGTTGAAATCTCCGCGTCGCCGGGCGATTTCGCCGAGGATGCGCTGGGCGTATGGCGATGCGGAGGCGACGGCACCCTCCATCGTGGAGAGGGCGTGCGCGGCCTCTTCCGGCTGGTCGTTGATGAGGGCGTCGGCCGCCCACTCGAGGGTGAGATCGCGGTCGCCTGGGCGGAGATCAGACGCATGCCGCGAGCAATCCACCGCGCGCGATTTGTTGCCGCCAAGGCGCGCCAAAGCGGCCGCCAGCCGCCATGATTCGGGATTTTCCGGAGCGGCTTCGAGGGTGTCTTTGACGGCATCGGCGGCGTGGTCGAGCCGGCCGGCCTCGAGCCAGCCGCGGGCTATGCTGATGGCGTTGCGCTGGTGCCACCACGGGTAAATCCAAATCGCCGCCACCGCGCCCAAAACGACCGCAGAAAATGCCGCGTAGAGCGACCAGCGAAACCGGCGTTTCTCCTCGATCAAATCCAGTAAGCGCCACCATTGCTCGCGTGCGTCGAAGGAGGCGCGCTGTTTGATCCAGTTCAGCATCCGATCCATTCGTGAGGGAACCGGGGCGGAATTCGGGTCAGATCCTTTGTTTTCGTCTGGATGACTCATGGAGATGACAACAAGCCGACATCATGCGGCATCCGTTGTTCATAAAACAAGCCCGATACCGCCGGTGAATTTGCCGTGATTGCCTTCTTGGATTCCTCCGCCGGGCACACCAACATGGCAGTGCTCCTCTCATGTCGCCCAACGAAGCCCATTCCCGAATAACCGCCTTGCGCTCGGAAGTGGCGCATCACGACGAGCGTTATTATCGGCAGGCCAAGCCGGAGATTAGCGACTTCGACTACGACCGGATCAAGCGCGAGCTGGCCAAGTTGGAAGCGCGTTTTCCGCAGTTTGCATCGCAGGAATCTTCAACTCGCCGCGTGGGTGACGACCGCAGCGAAGGTTTTGTCCGCGTGAAGCACCGACTGGCGATGACCACGCTGGACAACACCTACGACGAGACGGAGCTGAGGGAGTTTCATGCACGGTTGGTCAAGGCGCTCGGCGTCGAGGAGCTCGCCTACACGGTCGAGCCGAAGATCGACGGCGTCGCCGTCAGCCTGACCTACGAGAACGGAAAACTCACCCGCGCTGTGACCCGCGGTGACGGCGAGGAGGGCGACGACGTGACGGCGAATGTGCGGACGATCCGCGAACTGCCTCACGCGCTGAAACCGGCCGAGGATCTGCTCGCCCCGCCTTTGCCGGAAGTAATCGAGATTCGCGGGGAAATTTTTCTGCGCGATGAGGAGTTTCGGCGCATCAACCAAATCCAGGAGGACGCAGGCGAGGCGCTTTACGCCAATCCGCGCAATCTCGCTGCGGGCACGCTTAAGCAGCTTGACTCGAAATTGGTGGCAACCCGGTGTCTGGAGATCGTGCTCTACGGGCTAGGCGCGTGCGAGCCGGCGCCGACGGGTTTCGATTCGCAGTCCTC
This sequence comes from Verrucomicrobiota bacterium, assembly GCA_025361935.1. GTDB lineage: Bacteria > Verrucomicrobiota > Verrucomicrobiia > Opitutales > Opitutaceae > Rariglobus. Next base: position 41,263 of record JANYJB010000069.1, on the reverse strand, counting down.
GTTTCAGGCGCAGTTGCGGGCCTGGGGGTTGCCGGTGGTGGAGAAATTTTGGGCGGTGCGCGGCATCAACGCGGTGTGGGCGTCCATCGGTGAACTCGATGCGATGCGGCGCGGGTTTGCCTACGCGACCGACGGCGCGGTGGTGAAGTTGGATCAATTTTCACAACAGACCGTGGTGGGGTATCGCGGGGCGGGGCAGGCGGCGCGCAAGCTGTCGCCGCGCTGGGCGTGCGCCTACAAGTTCGCGCCGGACCGGGCGGAGACCCGCATCAACGCGATCTCGCTGCAGGTTGGTCGCACGGGTGCGGTCACGCCGGTGGCGGAGCTGGAACCTGTGCTGCTCGCGGGCACGACGGTGAAGCGCGCGACGTTGCACAACGCCGACGAGATCGCGCGCAAGGACGTGCGCGTGGGCGACACCGTGCTGGTGGAGAAGGCGGGCGAGATCATCCCGGCGGTAATCGAGGTGGTGATGGCGAAGCGCACGCCGGAGTGCGTGGCGTATGTTTTCCCGACGGAGTGCCCCGTGTGCGCCACGCCGCTCGTGCGTGAAGAGGGCGGTGTGAAGTGGATGTGCCCGAATCCGGAGTGTCCAGAAAAAGTGCGGAGGAAAATCGAGCACTTTGCATCGAAGGCGAGTCTGGACATCGACGGGCTGGGCGAGGAGGTCGTGGACCTGTTGCTCACGCGCGGACTCATCAAAATCATCCCGGATATTTTCCGACTGAAGATCGAGGATTTGTTGCCGCTGAAAAAATCGGGCGAGGTGTGGGCGGGCAATCTCGTCAACGGCATCGCGGCGCGGCGCACGACGGACTTATGGCGCGTGATCCACGGGCTGGGGATTCCGCAGGTGGGCGCGGCTTCGGCGAAGGATCTGGCGCGGCGCTTTCGTTCGCTGGATGCGCTGGCGTCGGCCTCGCTTAACGATTTGGTGCAGATCGAGGGCTTTGGAGAAAAGACCGCCGAGGCCGTGCGCACGTGGTTCTCGAACGAGACAAATCGCGTGTTGGTGGCCGATTTGCAGGCAGCGGGCGTTGTGCCGACTCCACCGGTCGAGGCGGCGGCAGGGGCGGTGCTGGCGGGCAAGACGGTGGTGCTCACGGGCACATTGCCGACGTTGTCACGCGAAGAGGCGACCGCGTTGATCGAGGCGGCGGGAGGCAAAGTGAGCGGCAGTGTGAGCCGAAAAACCCACTACGTGCTGGCTGGCGAGGAGGCCGGGGCGAAACTGGAAAAGGCGAAGACTCTAGGCGTGCCAGTGCTCGATGAGGCGGGGCTAAAGGCTTTATTGGGTTGAAAACGGACGGAATGTGGAAAGCTGCAAAGCAGGCCCAATTCCCTATATCTGTTTCCTGATTTTCAGCTTTCCACATTTATGACCGATGATGCTTTTCTTGAAGACCTCAGCTGCAGGGCGTTTCGGTATTTTTTCGACACGGCTCATGCGCACACGGGGTTGATTCCCGACCGGGCTAAGGCCGACGGCTCCAAGCCGGGCGACATGGCGAGCGTCGCGGCGGTGGGGTTCGGGCTTACGGCGCTGGCCATCGGCGCGGAGCGCGGGTGGGAGTCGAAGGCCGAGTGTCGGGCGTGTGCCGAGCGGGTGCTGCGGACGTTGTGGCGTGATGTGCAACACGAGCACGGGTTCTTCTATCATTTCGTCGATATGCGCACGGGCGTGCGCGGATGGAACTGCGAGGCATCCACCATCGACACGGGACTGGCGATTTTGGGCGCGTTGTCGGCGGGACGTTATTTTGGAGGTGCTGTGTCCGAGTTGGCGCAGGCCATCGAGGCGCGTGTGGATTGGCCCTGGATGGTGGATGAGGGCGGGCGCATCCGGCATGGCTGGACGCCGGAAAACGGGTTTATGCGGTGGAGCTGGGACCAGTATTCGGAGCACTACGGGATGACGTGGTTCGCGGTGAACGGGGCGACGAAACGCGCGCCGGCGGCGACGTGGACGGCGTGGCGGCGTGAGCCATGGGCGAGCTACGCGGGCGAACGTTTTTTGCAGCACGCGCCGTTGTTCGTGCATCAGTTCCCGCAGGCTTGGATGGACTGGCGCGGGTTTACCGATGGCGTGAGCGGGGTAAATTTTTTTGCCAATGCGTGCGCGGCGACGCGGGCGCAGAAGCGGTTTTGTCTCGATCTGCGCGAGCGTTTTCCAAATTACGGTGAAAACGTGTGGGGGCTGACGTCGTCGGATGGTGCGGCGGGCTATGTGGATTGGGGCGGGCCGCCGGTGAAGGCGGGCGAGGTGGATGCGCGCATCGACGGGACGGTGGTGCCGTGCGCGGCGGCGGGCTCGTTGCCCTTCGTGCCGACGGACTGTCTGGCGGCCTTGCGGGAAATGCACGCGCGCTGGGGCGACAAGATTTATGGGCCGTATGGGTTTGCCGATGCGTTTAACCCGGCGACGGGCTGGGTGGGGACGGACGTGATCGGCATTGATCAGGGCATCACGCTGCTGATGGCGGAAAATCTGCGGACGGGCTTCGTGTGGAAACTGATGGAGCCGTGGCAGCCGGAGTGAGTGGTAAGAGAAAGGGGTTTCATCAGCCTCGCACGAGGGTGCAGCCAATCACTTTGAGCCTTTATCGGCAGGCTTCGGACTTATGAGTGTCTCCAAGGGGGCTAGCAGTTGTTTGTCGGTTTCTTACTTTTAATGCAGGCATTGCTTGAGTTAAAACCAGTAAAGCAAAGCCCGTCCTTTGAAATCGAGGCCGCAAATTCAACAAACTGATAACATCTAGTTATTTTTAGCACGAGCCCCAGATTTGAGTATCTGCCCTTCGGCAAGCAATTGCGATTGGAGCTTTGGATAACTGATGTCCTGAATCGCCAGTCCGTCATCAATTGCGTTTGTGGCAGCGGTCGCCGCAGATTGTCCGAGGATCATGAAAACCGGTTCCATTCGAATAGATCCGAACGCGATGTGGCTCGCGGAAAGCGCGAAGGGAACCAACAGATTTGTGCACTGCTCTTTTTTTGGGCGGATGGAACGAAAACTGACTGGGTAGGCAGGAAACCCGCGGACCTGCACATCGCCTTCGTTGCGAACATGGCCGGTGGCGTCAACATATCGCTGCACATGGTGCGAATCCATTGTGTAGGCAGCCATCCCGACCGAATCACTTGCGTATTCCAATCCTTGGCAATGACGCTGGGTCATGACGTAATCGCTGACGAGGCGGCGGGCTTCGCGGATGTAAAGTTGATTCTGCCAACCGTTGCCTTCAACGAACTCGTCCTTTGTGACGCCCCAACGCGAAACTTCTTTGCGGATATTTTCCGGTGTCCGCGGATGATTTGCCAAAGTCCACATCAGCCCCTGCTGGTAAAGCAGATGACGCGCGCCGATTTTTTCGCGCTCGGCGTATGAGGCTTCCGGATAATCATAATTCTGGCCGATGAAATCGGTCGAGTAACCATCACGGTTGTTGATGTCCGTCTTGCGGTTGGGCATCGCGGAATTGATCCAAGGAATGTTCGTATAGCCCGCCTCAAAATTGCGGAATAACATTTCATACCATTCTTCGTTGTAACCGATGGGCTTTTGGAAGGGAATGCGATTGGCGGGTAGATCCGTCAGGCACATGCGAAAACAATATGCCTGCAAACGTTGGTCTCCTTCACCTTCCTCGCCCGGTCCTTTCGCATCAATGAACGGCAGCAGGCCGCTCTCTGGCTTGCCGGGCGTCACATAGGGATCAATGCCAACAACCAACTGATGTTTGGTGGCTTGCTTTGTCTGCACGCCATTCATCGTTTCGTTATAAACCGAATTTGCTTCACGTCCCACGCAATACGAAACGCCGGCGGCGGCCATCAGATCCCCCTCGTAAGTCGCATCAATGAACATTTTCCCCGTGAAGGTGCGGCCCGATTCCGTCGTGATGGCGAGGATCCTTGCACCATCTTTTTTGACGCCAGTGCTGCGATTGAGGCGTTCGTTCTTGATGACCTTGATCTTGGTTTCAGTGATCCATTCCTCATAAACCTTTAGCGCAGCGCTGGGTTCAAACGCCCACGTCGTATCATCGCCGACTTCAATTTTGGTTTGCGGTTTAGGCTGATAGTCGGCGGCGTTCTGCCACTTCCACGCGGCAGGCGTTTGGTAATGCTTGAACAGGCGCCGATAAAATTCCCGCGAGAGACCGCCGATCACATACTTGTTGCCTATGTCCGTGTGACCCAGTCCGCCCGTCGTCAATCCGCCAATACGATTGCTTGGTTCAATGACCACAACCGACTTGCCCATCGCTTTGGCCTGAATCCCGGCAATGATTCCACCCGAGGTGCCGCCGTAAACGACGATGTCGTAAACATCCGTTTCCGCCTTCAACGCAGTTGCCAGAAACAACAAAATCAAACACGCAATGGTCGGCGATGAAGCGAAGCAGCGCGTCAGGTAGATGGTCGTTTTCATAAATTCATTGGGGACGAGGCGATAAACCGCCCGGCATATCAAGGCGTTGGTTGCGTTCCGGATGGCGGAACCGCTGCTGGTTGTGAGCACATGGGTTAGGGGTAATTCCGCGGCTTTGGGTTCATCCCGAATATTGAATAATCGGGCCCTCCCTAGGCATAGGAATATAAATATGTATCACGCGGAAACCCCATCGGATACCATTACGGACTCAGGGTTGTGGTTCGAAGTCGCGGGGGAAATCGGTGAGCCTGGAAGCATTCGTGGTCTCTTGGGTTGCTGCACGCAAGGAAGCGGACGGATTTTTCCGATCATAAAAGTTGATTTCTTTTTGCCGGCACTGTTCGAGGAATGGTTGTAGCCGTGTATTAAAATTGGAGAAGTCGCGCAGAGCCTCTGGCGTCCACGCCATTTCGGCGAAGGTCTGCAGCCGGGGAATGAGCATGAATTCAAGATGGGATACTGTGGGAATGTGTTCGGTCCAGACGCAGGCTTCCACGCCGACGATCTGTTTCAATTGCGCTGGCGGAAGGTTAGCGGGGATGACGGGCCCGCGGTAAACTGCCTCTGGGGTATTGTAAATCTTCCAGCCACCATTCGGATAACTCGGATCCTGAGGATAATCAAAGTAGCATGGCGAACGGGGTGACAGCACGACTGAGTGACCGGCGGCCAGTGCCCTTTGTAGCACGTCCGGCTTGTTGTGGCGCCACCAATAAACCAGCGTGTTAGGGGAAACACCGGCGGCGGAGACTTCATCCCATCCGGCGGGCTTACGTCCCTGTTGTGCGATAAATGAGGAAATTTCCCCCACAAAATAATCGGGCAACTGACGCGCGTCAGTGATTCCATCTTTCCGAAGAACATCCGCCTTGTCGGGATTGATACTCAAGGCGGCCGTATTAACTTCATCGCCGCCAAAATGGATCCACAAAGACGGAAAATCTTCCATAACTTCTCGCAAGACGTTCTTCAAAAAATCATACGTGGCGTCGCTGGATGGATTAAACGTATTGGCATTGGCCCCTATTTTTGGATACGCTCGGATAGCGGCGCCTGCATGGCCAGGCATGTCAATCTCCGGCACAACTACGATGTGCCGCTGGGCCGCATAACGCACAATCTCGCGAATTTCCGCTTTGGTAAAGTAGCGAGGCGGAGCGTTTTTATCCGAGAAGTTGCCGCGTGCGCCTATGCGTGTTAGATTGGGATATTGCTGAATCTCCAACCGCCAACCCTGATCGTCTGCAAGATGCAGATGCAGGCGGTTGAGTTTACAATCGGACATCCAGTCCAACACCCTCCGGATGGTGGGCGGATCAAAAAAGTGTCGGCTTACGTCCAGCATCAGACCGCGCCATGCATAGCGCGGCTGGTCATCAATTGTTACGAATGGAATCGTCCTGTCTTTCGAATCAATCAATTGTCGCAACGTCTGGCAGCCATAAAAGGCACCGGCGGATGAAGCGGCACGAATCGTAACGCCATGTCCGTCAACCTCAAGACGGTAGGCTTCGTCACCAAAGCCGTCCGAGCCTTCCCGAGTCAACTCGATCCGGTTCTGTTTTGCCGCCGCAGCGAGATTCAAGTGGATCTGGTCGGCCAGCAGGGTGGCTTCGTTGGTGAATGCCGACGCTGCAACGATATCGGTTTCCTTGGTAAAGGTAAATTGCCCATTCCCTTGCTGCAAAGTGGAAGGCCAGGGAATTAAATCCACACTCCGGGAGAAAGCACCCGTCGCCAAAGTCAGGAAAATAAGAAAGATGATTGGCAGCCGAATTAGTGATGGGAAACTGGATTGTGTCGAGGATCGGCCCGGGAGTTGGTTAAGGAGAGGGCGGAGGCTGAAACTGGCTTTGAGGGGATCGTCGGACGAATAGGATCGAGTGACTGAGGCTGCTGCCGGAACTGTAGTGCGCTTGTTATTCTCAAAATGTGAATTTTCGCTCTGAAAAGACATGCGGCGGCTTATGGTTGGAGACAAAGCTCCGCCTTCGCACGGGTCAAGTTTTACGCGTTAAGGTGAGCTGTTTTGTGGCAAGCAAAGTGTTTGCCTCAGTTCACCTTGGCGGTGGCTTGGATGGGCGGTCTTCCGGCTGATGCAAAACTGCTCGCACAGTTTCGAGAACGCAAAATGCTTCGTTTGCACCAGACGATAAATCGTGTTCACTTTCCTATTTGAGTCGTGGTTCTTCACGGCATTTGTCCCAAAATGCAATCTACGGCTTTGGACGACTTGTCACCTATGCCTTCGGATCATCTTTCGCTATCGGGGAAGAGTCGAGATGATCGAGTGCGTTTACATGAACCGGCGCGTGCTGGTTTACGAAGTGTTCGAGCTCGAGGTCGTTGAGCGGTTAAAGACTGGAAAAAATAAAGGGACCCGACGTGGAAATGCGTCGAGTCTTCGTGCAGATTCGGCGTGCCCAGCGGTCACGCGCTATCTCAGAATCAGAGTCCCTTTTTTTGCAGCTCGGCTTCGAGGAGTTGCATGAAGACCTGGCCGTCTTCGGGGGTGGGGCGGTAGCCGGGTTTGCTGATCTTCGTGAAACCGGGGCGGCCTTGCTGGTCGATGACCCACTTGCCGGTCACGCCGTCGCTGAAGGTGACTTCGCCGCTGGCAATGGCACCGGGGATGAGCGTCACGCTGTCCACGGTCACGCTGACGCTGCCGGGGCCGGCGGCGGGGGCGAGGGGGGCATCTTCGCTGGGGGGGGCGTCGGGATCGGGGGCAGTTGCGGCTGTGGGTTGGGCTTTGCTTACGTCGCTCGCGTCCACTTTCTTGGGCGGGTCTTTGAGCTGGAGGTTGAGGTCGTCCACGAGGAAGCGGACGTCTATGTAGGTCATGGCGACGTCGAACTGGTCGCGGAGTTTTTTCTGGATCGTGGAGAGATTGTCTCCGGCGGCGACCCAGGTGGAGACGGCGGCGGTTTGTTCGGGGGAAAGGCTCATGATGATAAATAATTAACCACGGATTACACGGATGACCACGGATTTTTTAATCCGTGTAATGCGTGGTTGAACAGTCTGTTTATGGTGGAACGCGTTGACCCCAACGCGTTGCGGGTGAAGTCGTCTCGAACCAGCGTGTTGAGGTCAACACGCTCCACCTCGACTGAGTTTGGCTCAGCGGGAAAGCTGGTTGCGGAGGAACTCGATGCTGCCTCGGGCGGTGGTGTCCTGCTCCATCATGTTGTCCACGGATTTACAGGCGTGGATGACGGTGCCGTGGTCGCGGCCGCCGAAGGCGTCACCGATGTCCTGGAGGGAGTGCTTGGTGAGCGTGCGGGAGAGATACATCGCGATCTGGCGGGGGATGGCGATGTTGTTGGGACGGCGCTTGCTCGTCATGTCGCTGTGGCGGATCTGGTAGTGATCGGCGACTTTCTTCTGGATGATTTCGATGGTGAGCTGGTTTTGCGCCTGCTCCATGAGGACGTCCTGAAGGAGCATTTCGGTGGCGGCTAGGTCGATGGTCTTGCCGGTGAGGGTGGCGTAGCTGGCGACCTTGATGAGCGCGCCTTCGAGGCGGCGGATGTTCTTGGAGATGTGCTGGGCGATGAAGTTGGCGACATCGGCGGGGATGTTGAACTTCAGGGTGGCGGCCTTGGTGCGAAGGATGGCGAGGCGGGTTTCGAAATCGGGGGCTTGGATGTCGGCGGGGAGTCCCCATTCGAAGCGGGAAACGAGACGGGCTTCGAGTTTCTGGATCTCGGAGGCGCGGCGGTCGCTGGAGAGGATGATCTGTTTGGACGACTCGAAGAGGTCGTTGAAGGTGTGGAAGAACTCTTCCTGGATGCGTTCTTTGCCGCTGAGGAACTGGACGTCGTCGATGAGGAGGACGTCAACGTGGCGGTAGCGTTGGCGGAACTTGGTGAGGGCGTTCTCCTGGAGAGCCTGGATGAACTCGTTGGTGAATTTTTCGGTGGATAGGTAGGCGACTTTGGTGTCGGGATTGTTGCGCAGGATGGCGTGGCCGATGGCGTGCATCAGGTGCGTCTTGCCGAGGCCGGTGTCTCCGTAGAGGAAAAGGGGGTTGTAGGCCTGCGCGGGGGCCTGGGCGACGGCCATGGCGGCGGCGTGGGCCATCTGGTTGTTGGCGCCGACGACGAAGGTCTCGAAGGTGTTGCGCGGGTTGAGGGTGCCGGTGTGGGCGCCGCCGCGTTCGTCGTTGCGGGAGGTGCGGCGGGCGGGCTTGGCGCGGGGGGCGGGAGTCTCGGTTTCGGAGCGTGCGGACGAGGAAGCGGCACCGGCGGAAGCGGCCTTCTTGAGTTTGACGGTGATCTGGCGACCGGCGGTGAGACGCAGGCGCTGGACGATCAGGTCGAGGTAGTTGTCGTTAATCCAGATGGCGGCGAAATCGTTGGGCACGCCCAGAGTGAGGGTGTCATCCGAGGCTTCGAGGCACACGACCGGCTCGAACCAGAGTTGATAGACGTCTTCAGGGAAAAGCCCCTTGAAATCGCTTTTGACGATTTCCCAGAGGGACGGGGAGGTAACGGCTGAAGACATGGACAAAATATGAGGCGTGGCTTGGGATTATTCACACTCCGCAGCGGGAGGCGGTCAGAGACACATCCTAGCTAGCAAGGTCCATGCACCAAAACCTGTCAAAAATGGGGGGCGGATCATCGGGAAAATGGGTGGAATAAAAAATAGTGGGAAGTAAATGATGATCAGCGGGTTGTTTTAATAAAAACAGGGAGGCTGAACGCAAACTGGCGAAGGAGGTGACAAAGAACCGCCGAAACTGTTCGGTTGAAGAGGACGGAGATGAACTAACATCGAAGCGGAAAAGGGTTTCAAGAGCAACTTTTCGACAAGTTATTCACCGCAGGTTTGCGGATAAGTTTTTGAGTTTTTTTGTTGCCACAAAAACGCGTGTTTTGGGTTGGGGTCGAAAATGTGACGATTGTGTAGCGAGACGGGTATTACAGGCCGGAAACTTCCTCTGAAAATGCGTCGGGATCGTAACACTACGAATCGCCGGTTGGTTTGAGAGGCCGTCCGCAGGGGATGGCCTGAAGGCGGGTTACGGGACGGTTACGGGGGCGGGATCGACCCATTTGCCGTGTTCCTTGATGAGGGCGATAAGGCGGCCGTCGGCCTCGGCTTGGGGGATGTTGTATTGGACGCAGGTCTTGCCGACGTAGAGGTTGATCTTGCCGGGAGCGCCGCCGACGTAGCCGAAGTCGGCGTCGGCCATTTCGCCGGGGCCGTTGACGATGCAGCCCATGATGGCGAGCTTCACGCCTTTGAGGTGGCCGGTCTGGGCGCGGATGCGCTGCGTGGTGGTCTGGAGGTCGAAGAGGGTGCGTCCGCACGAGGGGCAAGCCACGAACTCGGTCTTGGAGATGCGTGCGCCGGCACCTTGGAGAACGTTGTAGGAAAGCTTCGTGGCGCGGGTGAAATCGGCTTCGGTTTCGATGGAAACGAGATCGCCGAGGCCGTCGCACAGGAGCGAGCCGGTGAGGATCGAGGCGTCGAGGAGGCGGGAGAGGAAACTCGGGTCGCCGGCGACCGTGGTGTCGGAGGTGTTGCGAATCCACACGGGGGCGCGGGAGCCGATGGTGGCAAGGGAGTCCACGAGGGCGCGATAGCGGCCGGTGGGGTGGGCGAGAATACCGGAAACCGGAGACCGGAAACCGGAAAAGGTGAAGAGGAGGCGGTCGTCGCCGAGTTCGCGGAGCACGGGCGCGAGGAGCGCGAGGTCGTCATCGGTCGTGGCGACGGCGAGGTGGTGGCCGTGGGTGCGGACGAGTTGGGCAAAGGCGCGGAGCGGGTCTGCTTCTTCGGCGGTGAAAGTGCGTAGGAGAACGACGGAGTTGCGGCGGGCCGCGAGCGCGGATTGCACTTCAGCAGGGGAGAGGGCGGACGCCAATTCTAGGACGAGGAAACGGCCGACGGGGATGGTGGCGGGTAGCGCGGCGAGATCGGCGGCCGAAGGGATTGAGACGAGCAGGCCCTCGGCGGGCGTGTCGTTTAATTTTGGATTCGCGATTTCGGATTCCGGACTCGAGAGCGCGGTGAGGGTGGTGCGGACGATGACGCGGGGCGGTTGCTCGGGGCCGACGACGCAGCCTGCGGCGAGGGTGAGCGTGGAGGTTTCGCGCTTGGTGAAATGAAACGGATCGACGCGGTCGGGTTGAGCATGCTCGGCGGTGGCGTCGGTCTCCGGTTTCCAGAGAGACATCGCTTTTTTGACGAGGGCCTGGGCGACGGGGATTTCGTAGACGCTGTCCTCGGTGAGGGAAACGCGGATGGTGTCGCCGAGGCCGTCGTAGAGGAGGCTCCCGATGCCGATGGCGCTTTTGATGCGGCCGTCTTCGCCGTCGCCCGCCTCGGTGACGCCGAGGTGAAGCGGGTAACGCATACCGGCGCGGTTCATGTGCTCCACGAGGAGGCGGTAGGCCTCGATCATGACCTTCGGGTTGGAGGACTTCATCGACAGGATCATCTGGTTGAACCCGTGCGATTCGCCGATGCGGAGGAACTCGAGGGCGCTCTCGACCATGCCGAGTGGGGTGTCGCCGTAGCGGTTCATGATGCGGTCTGAGAGGGAGCCGTGGTTGGTGCCGATGCGGAGGGAGCGGCCGAGGGTCTTGGCGCGGAGGACGAGTGGGGAAAACGACTCGTGGAGGCGCTGGAGCTCGCGGTCGTAGTCGGCGTCGGTGTATTCCTTGACGGCGAATTTCTTTTTGTCGGCGTAGTTGCCGGGGTTGACGCGGACTTTTTCAACGTGCTCGACGGCTTCCATCGCGGCGGAGGGGAGAAAGTGGATGTCGGCGACGAGCGGAATGTGGGCGAACCCGGCGGCGGAAAATTGCGAGCGGATGTCCGCGAGGCACTTGGCGGCGGGGACGTTGGGGGCGGTGATGCGGATGATCTCGCAGCCGACCTCGGCGAGGGCGATGGATTGTTTGACCGTGGCGGCGACGTCCTGCGTGTCGCTGGTGGTCATTGACTGGACGCGAACGGGATTGGAACCGCCGACGCCGACCTGGCCGACTTTTACTTCGTGGGTGGAGCGGCGGACGGTGCGGAAACGGGAGGCGCAGTAGGACATGGAGGAAAATAACCAGTGACCATTGTCCAATGGCCAATGTCAAACCGCGGACATGGGTTCACGCTTGACACCCATTAGCGGCCAGCTTGTTTGGCGCCCGTGAATCGTTTCCTCCGCTACGCATGTCTGCTGCTGCTGGCCCTCTGGCTGCCGGCGACGCTGCATTGCAATCTGGAGGCGCTTAACTTGATGTCCGATCTTGATGGAGTGGCCTGCTGCGAAACCGGCGTTTTAGATCATCAGGGTATATGCGACGAGTTCCCCCACACCTTTCCCAAGCCTTCGCCTGAATTCGCAAAGGCGCCTGCCCCATCTCGGTCCATCTGCGAGTTGATACTTTATGTTCGGCTCGTCGTTTCGGTTTGCGGCTACGAACAGGTGACACCGTTCGGCGTGTTCACGCGTCCGCTTGCCTGGGTGCCCGTGTGGCATTTTGCGCGTCGTGCGGCTCCATCGCCGCGCGCGCCTTCGGTTTTGGTCTGATCGGTCCTCGCGAGGACTGACAGACGTTTCTCCATTCCTGCGCTGACGCCTGCGCGCGTCCCGCCGTTTACATGGCCATGCCATGCCTTTTTCCGTCCGTTCATTTTTTCCAACCACCATGACTGTTTTCAAATCTCCCGTTCTTTTTCTTTCCGTGGGGACCGCGCTTTTCCTGGCGCGACCGTCCCTTTTCGCAGGGGACCCGCTCACCCTGCCCGCCGCGCTGGCCGAAGCTCTGGCCCAAAGCCCCGCGTTCCAAGCCGTCGAGGCCGACATTGATTCCGCGAAGGCCGAAGTGCTCGCCGCCCGAACGCGGCCCGCCCCCGAGCTGACGCTCTCTCCTGCCATCCGGCGGCTCCGCGAAAGCGACGGAGCCCGCCACGAATTCCTTGGCGGCATCTCGCTCGCCCAGACCTTCCCGTTTCCCGGCAAACGCGAACTCCTCGTGTCGCTGGCCGAACGCAACGTCGAGCTGCGGACACTCGCCATCGACGGTCTGCATTTCCAAGTCGCCGCCGCCGTGCGCAAGGCGTTCCATGAATTGCTCGCCGCCCAAAACATCGTCGGGCTCCGGCACCAACAGCTCGAATCCGCCGAGACCTTCCGGCAATCGGCCGCGAAGCGTGTCGAAAGCGGCTACGCCTCCGATTTCGAGGCAGTCAAAAGCCAGGGCGACGTCATCGCCGCCCGTAAGCTCCTCCAGGCCACCCACGGACGGATCGTCTCCGCTCGCGTCGAGTTGAACGCCCTTCTCGGCCGCGATCCCTCGTCGCCGCTCGAAGTCGCCGCCGGGTCGAACGACCCCGTGCCGGACTGTCCGCTCGCCGATTGGTTGTCGCTGGCGCTGGCTTCCAATCCGAGTCTGCGCGTGCAGGCGCTGCAGGCCGAGATCGCGGGGCTAAACGTCCGCAAGGCGCGTCTCGCCCGCAAACCCGACATCACCGCCGGTCCCTCGCTCGAATACAGCAAATCCGAGCAGATCTTCGGCGTCAGCGTGACGATCCCTCTCGCCGGAAAAAACTACGGTCGCGGTGAAATCCTCGCCGCCGACGCCCGGCTGCGCAAGGTCCGCGCCGAGACGGAGCAACTCCGCCGCGAGATCGTCGGTGCGGTCACGCAGGCCGTCGCCCGCCTTGAAACCGCGCGCAGCCAGCTCGCCCTCTATACGCCCGCTTACCTCGACCAACTCAAGGCCGTCGTCGGTCAGGCCGAACAAGGTTACGCGCAAAGCGCCACGTCCCTCCTGCTCTACCTCGACGCCCGCCGCACCTACTTCGACGCGCTTGCCGACCATCAGGAAGCCGTTGCCGACGTCGCCGCCAGCCGTGCCGAACTCGAATCGGCCGTCGGCGCCTCCCTCCAACCCGTCTCCGCCAACTCCAACTGAATCCCTTTATGAAATCATCCCTTCTCATTTCGCCTCTCACCCTCGTGCTGCTCGTCGCCTTGGGCGGCTGCGGCAAAAAAGAAAACGCCTCCGTCCAGCCGGAAACCGCAGCCCCCGCCAAGCACGAGGAAAACGTCGTCACGTTGACCAAGGAAAGCCTCACCCACGTCACCCTTCGCACCGAAGTCGTGGCGCTCGGCAGCCTTGATCTGACGCTCAAGGCCGTCGGCCGCGTCGGCGACAATCTCAACAAAACCGCCAAGGTCACCGCCACGTTCGAGGGCCGCCTCACGCGGCTCTCCGCCGATCTCAACGACCGCGTGAAGGCCGGCGACGTGCTCGCCCTCGTGCAGACCCCGGAGCTGCTCGGCAAGCCGCTTGAGCTGAAGGCGCCCGTGGACGGCGTCATCACCGAACGGCGCGGCACCGTCGGCGAACTGATTGGCAAGGACACCGCCGTTTACACCATCAGCGACTCCGCCGACCTGTGGGTGATCGCCGAAATTAAAGAGCACGATATCGGCGCCGTCCGCGTCGGCCAGGAGGCCGTGTTCACCGTGCTCGCCTACCCGGAGGAAAAATTCTCCGGTAAAATCACCCTCCTTGGCAACCGCGTGGAAACCGAGTCCCGCACCTTGGAGGTCCGCATCGAGGTCAACAACGCCGACGGCCGCCTCAAGCCCGGCATGTTTGCAGACGTGGAAATCGCCAAGACCGTCCTCAAGGACGTCATCATCATACCCGACCAGGCGCTCCAGACGCTCGACGACGCCAAGATCGTTTTCGTTGCACGGAGCGACACGATGTTTGAAAAACGCGTCATCACGACCGGCCTTGAACAGCACGGACGCCTGCAGGTCCTCGCCGGCCTCAAGGCGGGCGACCGTGTCGTGACCGAGGGCAGTTTCATTCTGAAATCCGAACTGCTCAAAGGCGAACTCGGGGAGGAATAAGCCATGATCAACGCCATCCTCAATTTCTCCGTCCGCCAGCGCATGCTGGTCATCCTCGCGGCCCTCGGGCTCACGGGATTCGGCCTCGTCGCGCTCAAGCAGATACCCATCGACGCGTTCCCCGACGTCACCAACGTGCAGGTTCAGGTGCTCGTCACCGCCGGCGCCATGTCGCCGCCCGAGGTCGAAAAACTCATCACCCGTCCCGTCGAGATGGCCATCGCTGGCCTGCCCCGACTCACGGAGGTCCGCTCCGTTTCAAAGCTCGGTCTCGCCGTCATCACCGTCGTGTTTGAAGACGGGGTGGACGACTATTTCGCCCGCCAGCTTGTCAACGAACGGCTGCAAAGCGCGCGCAACGATCTGCCGGCCGGCGTGGATGTCCAGCTCGGCCCGATCACCACGGGGCTGGGCGAGATATTCCAATACACGCTGGTCAGCGACGACCCCAGATACGACGCCACCGAGCTGCGCACGCTTCAGGACTACATCGTGCGGCCTCTCCTTCGCACCGTGCCCGGCGTCACCGACGTGAACTCGTTTGGCGGTCTCGTGAAACAATATCAGGTCGTCGTAAACCCCGACCGGCTGACATCGTTCGGTATCACGCTCGCCCAGGTTTTCGAGGCGCTGGAAAAGAACAACTCCAACGCCAGCGGAAACTTCATCGAGCACAAGTCCGAGCAATACGTCGTGCGCGGCCTGGGCCTCGTCAAGGACACGCACGACATCGGCAACATCATCGTCGCGGTCAAAGGGCACACGCCGATCTACATTCGCGACTTGGCGACGGTGCAAATCGGCGCGGAGCTTCGCCAAGGAGCGGTGACCGCCAACGGCAAGGGCGAGGCCGTCGCCGGCATCGTCCTCATGCTCAAGGGAGCCAGCGGCAGCGCCGTGGTTGACGCCGTGAAGTCAAAACTTCCCGTGATCCAAAAGGCTCTGCCGAAGGGCGTAGAACTGGTGCCGTTTTACGACCGCACCGATCTCGTCAAGAAGGCGATCCACACCGTGACGAAGGCGCTTCAGGAAGGTGCCGTGTTCGTGTTCATCGTGCTGATCGTGCTTCTGGCCGACGTGCGCAGCGCCATCGTCGTCACGCTCATCCTGCCGCTGGCCGTGCTCTTCGCCTTCATCATGATGCGATGGCAGGGCATCAGCGCCAACCTCATGTCCCTCGGCGGCCTCGCCATCGGCATCGGCATGATGGTGGACGGTGCGGTCGTGATGGTGGAAAACGTCCACCGGCACCTCACCGAGCCGCCCGGCAGGCTCAATCACGCCCACGCGGGCAAGACCGAGACCGTCCTCTACGCCGCGAAGGAAGTGGGACGCCCCATCGTCTTCGGCATCGCGATCATCATCATCGTTTTTCTTCCGCTCTTCACGCTCGAAGGCTTCGAGGGAAAGATGTTCGCGCCGCTTGCGTTCACGATCTCGTTTGCGCTGATCGGCTCGCTTATCCTGTCGCTCACCTTCGTGCCCATGCTCTGCACGTTTCTCCTCAAACAGGAGCCGCACCTGACCGATCCGTTTCACATCCGCTGGCTGAAGGAGTTTTATCTCAAGACGCTTCGGCCTTGCGTGCGGCGTCCGTGGGTCGTGCTCACGGCGGCGGCGGTCGCGTTGGGCGGGGCGTTGTCACTCGTGCCGCGCATCGGCACGGAGTTCCTGCCCACGCTCGATGAAGGCTCGATTGCGGTGCAGACGTTCCGCATTCCGAGTATCTCTCTACCGCAGTCGCTCGCCCTTCAGACCGAGGCGGAAAAAATCCTCAAGCGTTTTCCCGAGGTGATCGACGTCGTCTCCAAGACCGGCCGGGCCGACATCGCTTCCGACCCCATGGGCGTCGAGATCAGCGACGTCATCGTGACGCTCAAGCCGCACGAGGAATGGACGACCGCGAAATCCAAGGACGAGCTGGTTGAAAAAATGCGCGAGGCTCTGGCCGACCTGCCCGGCGTGGCCTCCAGCTTCTCGCAACCCATCGCGTTGCGCGTGGACGAGCTGGTGAGCGGCGTGAAATCCGCCATCGGCATAAAACTGTTCGGCGACGACCTCGATGTCCTGAAACAAAAGGCCGACGACATCGCCCGCGTCCTCGGCAAGGTGCCCGGCGCGACCGACATCAACGTCGAGAAGGTCAGCGGACTCGCCTACCTCCAGATCGAAATCGACCGCGACAAGATCGCCCGCTACGGCATCAACGTCGCCGACATCCACGACATCATCGAGACCGCCATCGGCGGCCGCGAGGCGAGCAAGGTTTACGAGGGGCTCAAGGTCTTCGGCCTCGCCGTGCGCTTTCCCGAGGAGGCGCGCAACGACGTGGAGCCGATCCGCGAGATCCTCATCCCGTCGCCCGGCGGCGCACTGATCCCTCTAGGGCAGCTCGCCCGTGTGGATGTGGTGGAAGGCCCCGCGCAGATCAGCCGCGAAACCGGTCGTCGCCGTATCGTCATCGAGTGCAACGTCGCGGGCCGTGACCTCGGCGGCTTTGTCGCCGAGGCGCAACGGAAGATCGACGCCCTCGTGAAGCTCCCGCCCGGCTACCTCGTCACCTGGGGCGGCCAGTTCGAGAACCAGCAGCGCGCCATGAAGCGCTTCGCCATCGTGGTTCCGGTCACCATCGCGGCGATCTTCCTGCTGCTGTTCGGTTCGTTCAACTCGGTGAAGCAGGCGGCGCTCATCCTCCTCAACATCCCGTTCGCGCTCATCGGCGGTATCGTCGCGCTGGTCGCGGGCGACTTCAACCTGAGCGTCAGCGCGAGCGTGGGTTTCATCGCCCTCTTCGGTGTGGCGGTGCTGAACGGCGTCGTGATGGTGGGCTACTTCAACGAACTGCGCCGCGAAGGCATGGAGGTCGGCCGCGCCGTGCTTGAAGGCGCGGTCCTGCGCCTGCGCCCCGTGCTGATCACGGCGAGTGTCGCCGCGCTGGGGCTTATCCCGATGCTCTTCGCCACCGGTCCCGGCAGCGAGATCCAGAAGCCGCTGGCGGCGGTCGTGATCGGGGGACTGGTGAGCTCGACCCTGCTCACGCTGTATCTGCTCCCCACGCTCTACCAGGTGTTCGAGCGCGACGGCAAACTGAAGCCCGCCGTGCGCCTCCCCGAGCCGCCTTCAACGAAGGAGATAACTGTGGAGTAACGCCTCGTCTTTTGATGGCGAAATCCAAACAACAAAAGCCGTCCCGCGAGAAGGACGCCTTTTGTTTTCGGCATCGGGAATACTTTCTGCGAATGAGCGGAGCATCACTTGGCGCGGGCGGGCGCGGGAGGAGTCGCCGTCTGCGCGGGGGCTTCGGCTTTGCTGGCGCGGTCGTCACGGATCCAGCGGCGGCTGTCAAAATAGCTCACGTAGATCATCATCGAGAACAGCAGCACCATGAAGACACTCTGGGTCGTGGCGATGAACTGCGGGGGCAGAGAGCGTCCGCGTAGTTTGGCGATGGTGGCGAAGAGCATGTGGCCGCCGTCGAGCACGGGGATGGGGAGGAGGTTGAAGATGGCGAGGTTGACGTTGATGAGGATCGTGAACCAGAGGACGAGGCGGATGTCGGCCTGCGAGGCCAGGTGGAAAACGCGCACGATGCCGACCGGGCCGCTGAGTTTGGAGAGGCCGATGTCGGAGTGCGGGTTGAGCAGGCTGAGGAAGGTGTTGTAGGTCTTGCTGACGTCGTCGGCGATCTGGGCGAACGGAGAGGGATAGATGAGGCTGGAGTCGGTGGTGATGGCGAGGCCGAGGTCGGAGGCGTCCTTGAGGGCGGCGCGGGCGGGAATCGTGAGCGTCACGACGGCGTCGCCGCGTTTCACGCGGGCTTGCACGGGCTGCTCGGGAGCTTTGGCGAGAAGGTCGATGTAGGTTTGGACGTTGAGAACCACGGTGCCGTCGAGGGACAGGAGCCGGTCGTTGGCTTGGAAGCCGGCGGTGGCGCCGAGGCCCGTTTTGTCGAGATCCTGCACGATGAGTTCGTAGGCGGGGGAGATGCCGACCTTGCGGATTTTGTCCTCGCCGGAGAGACGGGGGTAGACGGTGACGTCCTGTGTCTGGCCATCGCGCTCGATGGTCAGGATGGCTTCGCGACGGCCGTCGGCTGCATGATCGGAGCCGGTCAGGAGATACTGCATGAGGTCCTGCCAGTTTTTGAGCGCGTGTCCATCAATGGAGCGCACGGTGTCGCTGATGCGCAGGCCGGCTTCGACGGCGGGGCTGGTGACCTTGGTGCCATCGGCGAGTTTGATCTCGGGGACGATGTAGCCGATGCGGGTGGTTGTCTGGTCGCTCGTGGTGGGCAGGCCGACGCCCCAGACGATGCAGGCTAGGACGAAGGCGAAGATGATGTTACACACCGCGCCGGCGACGGAGACGATCATCTTGGTCGAGTAGCTGGGCGGGGGAAGTTTTTGGATGTCGGTCGTGCTGTCGCCCTCGATGCCGCGCATGTCGGCGAGCTGGGGGAGGGCAACGTAGCCGCCGAGCGGAAGCCAGGAGATGCGGTATTCGACGCCGTCCTTGCCGCGCCACGAAAAAATCTTCGGGCCGAAGCCGATGGAGAAACGCTCAACCACCATGCCGCGACGGCGGGCGGCGAGGAAGTGGCCCAACTCGTGGACGAAGATCGAGCCGCCAAAAAAGATGACGATGAGCAGGACCGACCAGAGGTTGGAAAGGAGAGTGTGCAGGAGGTCCATGGGAGGCGGGAGGAAGGCGACGGGTTAAACGCGAAAGGTCGGGAGAGAGGAGGTGGCGACGCGGCGGGCTTCTGCGTCCACGGCTAGGACAGCGGCGAGGTCGGCGGGTTCAAAAGAAGTGAGCGTCTGTAAAGTTTTATCCACCACCTGAGGAATCGCAAGGAAGGGGATGTGTCCGGCAAGGAAGGCGGCGACGGCGATCTCGTTGGCGGCGTTGTAAGCGGCCGGAGACGAACCGCCGGCGTGCATCACTTCGCGGGCGAGCCGGAGCATGGGAAAACGGGCTTCGTCCACGGGGCGGAACTCCAGCGAGAGAAGTTTTGTGAGATCGAGCGGAGCATCCACACCCGGTGCGCGGGCGGGGTGCAGCAAGGCGTGTTGAATGGGGAACGTCATCGACGGCGGGCAAAGCTGGGCGAGCATGGCACCGTCGGTGAACTCGACGAGGGCGTGGACGATGCTTTGCGGATGGAGGACGGCGTGGCACTGGTCGGCGCGGAGGCCGAAGAGGCACTGCGCCTCGATGAGTTCGAGGCCTTTGTTGGCGAGCGTGGCGGAATCGACGGTGATCTTCGGCCCCATCGACCAGTTGGGATGCTTGAGCGCGTCGGCCACGGTCACGCGGGCGAGTTTTTCGGCCGGCCAGTCGCGGAAGGCGCCGCCGCTGGCGGTGAGGACGATGCGGGAAACATCGGACGAAGGGTGGCCCTGGATGCACTGGAAAACGGCGTTGTGCTCGCTGTCCACGGGAAGAAGTTTCGCGCCGCTCGCGCGGGCGGCGGCCATGACGAATTTGCCGGCGAGGACGAGGATTTCCTTGGAGGCGAGGGCGAGGTTTTTGCCGGAGGCGAGGGCGGCGAGCGCGGGTTCGAGGCCGGCGGTGCCGACGACGGCGACGAGGACGGTGTCGGCCTCGGGGAGCTGGGCGAGGAAGTTGAGGCCGGCGAGGCCGCCGTGGAGGGCGACGTCGGCGGGGAAGGCGTGGGCGGACTTGGCGGCGGCGAAGGCGACGTGGTCGAACACGGCGACGTGGCGCACGCCGGGGTGGGCGCGGGCGATCTCGGCGAGGCGGGCGTGATTCGAGTGGGCGGCGATGCCGACGAGTTCGAGTTTGTCGGGGTGCGCGGCGATGACGCGCAGCGTGTTCTCGCCGATGGAGCCGGTGGCCCCGAGCAGGACGATGCGTTTGCGGGAGGAGGGGTTAATAGAGGCTGTCATCGTTCTCGTTCTCTTACTCGTTCTCGTTCTCTTGGACTTATTCTCGATGAAGGAGAATGAGTAAGAGAACGAGAACGAGAACGATTTTTAGAGGAGGCTGAACACCAGATAGCCCGCCGGGGCGGTGAGGATAAGGCTGTCGGAAAGGTCGAACACGCCGCCGATGCCGGGGATGGTCGCGCCGGAGTCCTTGGTGTTGGCGCGGCGCTTGATGACCGATTCGACGAGGTCCGACACGATGCCGAGAACGGCGATGGGCGCGGCCACGGCGGCGGCGAGCAACGGCGTGAAAGTGGCGGGCAGGTAATCGCGGCAGAACCACGCGATGGCGGCACCCAGCGCGGCGGAAGTGAGCACGCCGCCGACGGCGCCTTCCCACGTTTTCTTGGGGCTGATGACGGGGGCCATCTTGTGTTTGCCGAAGGCCATGCCGGAGAGCAGGGCTCCCACGTCGCAGAACTTCGAGACGGCGATGAGCCAGAGGACGAGCACGAGGCCGGTGTTGGCGTGCGGCCCGGCGAGCAGGAGGATGCGCACGAGAAACTGGAGCATGAACGGCACGTAAACGAGGCCGGCCAGAGTCCAGACCAGGGATTCGACGCGGTTCTCGGGGTTGCGCTCGCCGACGATGCGGATGGCGAACACCACGGCGGACACGGCGAGGATGGTTTCGGGCGTGACCAGGTGGATTTGCGCGACCGGAGCGAGCATGATGGCCGCGCCGAACAACATGCCGAGGCGATCAAACGGTTCGTGGCCCATCAGGCGGACCATCTGGTAGAGTTCGCGCAGGGTGAGCGTGCCGACAAGCACCGCTAGGACGATGCCGCCCCGCGCGCCGAAGAAATACATCGTGGCGAAGATAACGAGCCACAGGAGAACGGTGCTGAAGATGCGTTTGCCCACGGGAATTTAGCGCGTTGGAGCGGGTTTGAGCTGGTCGCTGGTCTGGCCGAAACGGCGTTCGCGCTTGGCGTAGGTTTCCACGGCGGCGGCGAGGTCGGCTTTGGTGAAGTCGGGCCAGAAGACCGGCGTGAAAATAAACTCGGCGTAGGCGGCCTGCATGAGGAGGAAGTTGCTGATGCGCATCTCGCCCGAGGTGCGGATGACGAGATCGGGGTCGGGAATGTCGGCGGTGTAGAGATGACGGCTGAAGGATTCCCACGACGTGTCGTTGAGTTTAACTTCACCGGCGGCGACGGCCTGGGCGTAGGCGCGCGCGGCGTCCACGACCTCGGTGCGGGAGCCGTAGTTGAGCGCGAGCACGAGGGTGAGGTCGGAGAAACCGGCGGTGGCCTCGACGGCGTTTTGCATGAGGGTGCGCACGTTGTCGGGCATCTCGTGGATGCGGCCGATGGTGAGCAGGCGGACCTTGTCCTTCACGAGGTTGGCCAGCTCGCGCTTGAGAAAATATTCGAGCAGGCCCATGAGCGCGCCGACCTCGTCCTGCGGACGTTTCCAGTTTTCGACCGAGAAGGCGTAGAGGGTGATGTAACGAATGCCGAGTTCGCGGCCGGCCTTGATGACGGTGCGGACGGTCTCGACGCCGCGCCGGTGCCCCTCGATGCGGGGCAGGCCGCGTTGTTTGGCCCAGCGACCGTTGCCATCCATGATGATGGCGACGTGGGCGGGAATGGAGGCGGATGACATGCGGGGAAGGGACGAGTTAGGGTCGCGCGGGGGGCTTTGACAAGCCGTCAGCGCGGCGGGGCGACACGGAGGACAGGCTCAGAAAACACGTATCAGAGAGCGTGGGCCGACATCGACGCAGTCGCGTTTTTGCGTGGCGGGCACGGGGACGGCGCGGAGGAAGTTACCTTTGAGGTTGAACACGCCGATGGCGGACTCGTCGTGCAGAGGAACGTAGAATTCGCGGGCGACCGAATCGAAGGCGAGGGAGGTGAGCAGGACGTTGCGGTCGAGGCCGACGGCGCCGAGGCGTTTGCCGGCGAGGGAGTAGCTGGTGACCTTGCTCCGATCGCCGCCGGTGAGGATTAAAAAGCGGTCGAGCTTCTGGTCGTAGGCGACGCCGGCAGGCGGCTCGTAAAGGCTTTCTAGTTTGATGTCGCGGATGTGTTTGCCCCGAAGAGTCGTCTCAACGAGCACCGGGGCGTCGGGGTGAATAAAAAACAAATGCCGGTCGCGGGAGCGGATCGCCAGATCGCCGCCTGGCTTGGCGGGCAGGCCCTCGGCGGTGAAATCGTATTTGATGGCGCGGGCGGGACGGTCGATCACGCGAATGAAGTTGCCCGGCACCGTGCGCAGGAAGAGGTGGTCGGTGAACGGATCGTAGGCGATGCCGTAGAGTTCGTTGACTGAAAATAGATAGCTGGGAACGGTCGCGGCAGGTGCGCCATCCGATACGTCGAGGATGGGCGCTTCGCCCGTAGCGGCGACGTAAGTGTGGTTGGGGCCGGGGGTGGAACAACCCGCCTCAAACAAGGCCGCGCAGGCTAGCGCCGTCAAAATGGCGGTGCGCGCCCGAAGGTTTCGCGTTGTCACGCAGGCGGCGCAGTCTGTTAGTCGCGGCATATGAAAGTGGCGTTCATCAGTGGCACAAGCATCGTCAATTCGACGCAGTTCTCAGGGTGGACAGTGCGCAGCGTCGAGACAAAACACGGCGCCGTCACCTTCAAGTCACACGGCGACCACGTGCTGCTCAACCGTCACGGCCCCGGCGCACCGCTGCCGCCGCACATGATCAACCACCGGGCCAACCTCCGCGCACTCGCCGATCTGGGGTTTCAAGACGTGGTGTCGCTCAACTCCGTCGGCTCGCTCAAGCCCGGACTGCCGCCGGGCACGCTGGTGTCGTGCGCCGACTACGTGGGCTTGCAGCAGGGACCGGCCACGTTTTTCGACGACGAGTTGAAAGGCGGCGCGCCGGGCATCGACAACACCCTCATCCCTAGGATCGTCGCCGCGCTCGCGCCGGAGTTCACGGTTCACACGGGAAAAATCTATGTGCAGACACGCGGGCCTCGTTTCGAGACCAAGGCCGAGATCCGCATCATCAAGGACTGGGGCGACGTCGTGGGCATGACCGCCGCGCACGAGGCGGATCTGTGCCGCGAACTCGGCCTGCGCTACAACAGCCTCGCCATCGTGGACAACTATGCGAACGGCCTCGAAGGCACGGAGATTGATTTCGCGAAATTTAAAGACCTCGTAAAATCCAACCAAGCGAAGGTGGACCGGCTTTTTGTGCGGCTGCTGGAGATTTTGGAATGAGCTGAGGGTTGCCCACGGAACACACCGAACACACGGAAAGTTCGGAAAACTTCGATCAGGGGTTTTACTTCCGTGTGATCCGTGTATTCCGTGGGCAATTCTATGAAAATCGGTGTCATCGGTCTGGGGATCATTGGCGGAGTTTGGGCGCGGCATTACGAGGCCGCCGGCGTGCTGGCGGGCGCGTGGAATCGCACCCCGCAGCCGGATTTCCCACAATGGAAAACCTCGCCCGAGGCGGTCGCCACGGCGGCCGATGTCATGCAGATCGTCGTCGCTGATCCGCCGGCCGTGCGGGCGTTGATCGTGCGCATCCTTCCCGTGCTGGGGGCGGACAAGATCGTAGTGCAGTCCAGCACGATCGACCCGAAGAGCAGCGAAGAATTTCGGGCGGCGGTGATCGCCACCGGTGCGCGTTATCTCGAAGCCCCGTTTACCGGCAGCAAGCCCGCGGCGGAGCAGAAGCAGAGTGTGTTTTACCTGGGCGGAGACGCCCCGCTTGTCGCCGAGCTGGAGCCGCTGCTCTCGCTGATTTCGCAGGCGCGGCTGCACATCGGCACCCACGTGCAGGCGACCACGCTCAAGCTGGCGATGAATCTCAACCTCGCGGTGCAGATGCAGGCGCTGTCCGAGGCGCTCGTGCTGGCACGGCGCGCGGGAATTTCCGACGACGTGTTTTTCGGCGCACTGGGCAGGAATGTCGGTCACTCCGGCCTGGTGAAGCTCAAGGAGCCGAAGCTCCGTGCGGGCGATTTCGCGCCGCAGTTTTCGGTGAAGCACATGTTGAAGGACATGCGCCTGGCCTCGGGCATCAACGGCTGCGAAGATTTTCCCGTGCTCGACACGGTGCGCGACCGCCTGGCCGCCGCCGACCGCGCGGGCATGGGCGACGAGGATTTTTCCGCGCTGATCAAGCTGATCGGGTGAGCGGTGTCGGGCGGCGGAATCGGAGGGTTTGACCGCGAATAGAATCGCCGAAGGTGGCGATTCGGTGGGAGCGGTTTCGGCCAACCCCGCAGCAGCGGGGCACGTGGCCTCCACGGTTAAGCGGAGGGGCGGCTGATGCCGCCGGGGGGCGGATTCATTCACCCCAGTCGGCGAATTCCCAGGCGCGCTTCACCACGGCGTGGCCGTTTTCGATTAGGTGATCGGCGATGGACCGGCCTGTCTCGTGGTAGGTGTGAACCCAAGCGCAGCGGGCATAGGGCTCAGGGCGCGGGCCACAAGCTCTCGCGATCCAGCCGCGTGAGCACCGATTGCGTGTGGACGCCGAATTTAGGGGCGACTTGTTCGGCGAATTTGAAGCGAAGGTCTTCCGAGCGGAGCCAGTTGGGCATGATCGCGCCGATTTGCTTGGCGAACTGGTCGAACAACTCCCGCAGGCGTTCGACGGGGATCAACAGTCGTCCGGCAAATTCGTTGGCCTCCTGTTCCAGCCAGTAGCGCGCAGGGTCTTCGCCCTTAAAGTGGCGGGCGAAGTGGTCGAACGAGGAGAACTTCACCTTGTCTGCGTAGTCGCGGTGCAGCGCCCAGTGGCCGAGTTCGTGGGCCACCGTGAAGCGCAGGCGATTCTGTTTCCATACCGGGCCTTTTTCCCAGAACACGTAGCTTTCGGCATCCACGTAGATGCCGGTGAAATCCTGGGTGAGCGCCGCGTCGATGCGGTATTTGGCCAGCAGGTCATCGAAGGGGATCACGTCGAGTCGCAGTTGCAGCTCCACGACGGAAAACACGTCCACGGGGAGCACGCCGCCCGCTTGGGCGAGGTATTGCCGGCGAAACGCCTCGGCCGCGTCCCAGACTTTGTTGGCTCCGTTCATTATTTGGACTTGGGGCTGTGGAGGGCGCGCACGTCTTCGACGAATTGTTTGAGCGCGTCGTCGTCCAACTCCGATCCCCGTGCCGCGCGGAAAAAGGCCGGCAGGGCGGCGAGCACCCGCTCGTCGGAGGCGATGTCGGCCGGGAGTTCGCGGCGCGACAGGGCGGCGGTGTCGATGAACTCCTGGCGGGCCGCGCCGGTGAGGTCGAGGGCGGCGGCCCAGGTTTCGAGGATGGCCGGGTCTTTGGGGGCGGGGATGATGCCGCGCTCCAGTTTGCTCCAGTTGCTGGGATCTACGCCGAGCTGTTCGCAGCACTGGCGAAGGGTGAGCTCTTTCGCGATGCGGATGTTTTTGAGTAAGGCGCCGAAGTTCATGGGGGGATTAATCTGTGGTTTAGTTTACACCACATGTCAACCGGCCTCGGCTAAGGTGCTCAAACTTCTCTCCTCTGGCGAAGGCGGCACGCCGCCGACCAAGCCTGGCCGTGGCGCACGCCGGGAGTGGTGACGATCCGTAAAAGCTTCCTCATCCCGCCCACGCGGCCGTTGAACGAGTAAACGTGCGTCGAGACGGGATAGGTGAATCACAAGGCCTGCCGTGGAAAAACACGGCAGGCTTTTAGCTTTGCGTTTGTGCTAAGCGAACGATGGCCAACAGTTTTTCCACCTTATCTTTTAATTCGTCTTTGAAATCGCCGAAAACGATGTCGGAGAAATCTTTCTCCGTCCAGTTACGCCGAGATGCCCAAGCCAAAGAGGCTGGCCACCACTCGACTGATTCCCCTGGTCCAAAAATCGACTCAAAGTATTTTCGTATTTCTGGGGGCGCCAGATGACTTTTATTCAAATCGTCGTGGGCGATTCCGAATTCCAAGCCGGAATAATTGGACCGTTCAAATTGAAATGAAATGAGAATGCCTTGCTCCAGCATACCATCGTCGAAAAACTGGATAGCATCTTCCTTTTGATCAAGGTAGGTGGATGAAAATTTAACCTGAAGTTTAAGTAGTGCGGCGATGTCTTCGCATTGGTTTTTCAATTTATCGATTGCGGCCTTGCGCACAGCGCTTTCGGTGCGAACGAGTTCGTAGTAAGCCGCGAGGTTTTCTTTGCTGCTTAAGACGGATTGGACGATTTGTTCACTCATACGAGTATTGGTGCTTTGATTGGTAAGACGTTTGAGTAAGTTGATATACTGCGCGATGGTTTCCCGCACGAGTGGAACTGAAGCCGCCTGGCTACGGCACTCTTCCTGCCAAGCTATAATATTCTCAGCGTAGGATAGTTTTATGACATTCTCTGGAGAAGGCGTGGTGTGAGCACCCGGCTCCGTGCCGTATAGCGTGAGGTAAATGATTTTGGCCTTGGGCAGCCCTTTTTGATAGCGGGCAACCTGATTTGTTTGGTCTGCAGCGTAGAGTTTGTTTTCGATGGCTACTTGCCGTCCGGCTTTATCCTCAAGCAAAAGATCAACACGTCCTCCCGATTCGCCGGTAACTGGTCCCAAATAGTATTCTTGTGACACACGTGTGGTGAGAGGATCGAGTTCCAGCTTTAAAAGTCTGATGAATGCCGCAAGCGGCCGAGCGCCTAAGCCATGTCTACCTTTCGGATTCAGGAATTCGGCAAGGTAAGGAGAATGAGTGCACACTTCAAGCGAACCAATACCCAAAAGTTCAAAGATGTTGAACCTGTCGCCGGCGACGTGGGCGAGCTTCTCCTCATAGGAAAGCAAGGTTCTGACATACTGTATAAGATCAGGGATTTTGGGACTCATGAGTGTTTACGCCGACCGCTGACTGAGGCGTTTGCAGTATTTAAATGTAGGGCGGCGTAAAAGGGTCAATGCGTTTTCAGCTCGTCTCCATTCATGGTGATCGTGTGATTTCGAGGAGGATGGAATCAAGTTGGCGCGGCGCACGGCATCTTTATAGCGCCTAATATTTACTCCTGCAGCCCGCCATGCTTCCATAATGCGGGTCGCGTTGGCGTGGCTGATTTTCAGGGAATGCTGGGTAATCATGGTTGATGACCGTTGGGCCATGCGGAATATATAGGTTTTGTTTGTTCTAAATACTGCCGCCGAATTACTACATCCACCCAGATTGTTTCGATTTTTAGGATGTCCGGCACGCTCCAGAAGGAGTGGTCATACAGTTCGTGCATGGCCAGACTTATACGTTGCGTTGAGATTTCCTCATGGCCCGGAAAGCATTCGGTCCAGCTTTCATCGCAATCCATCTCTCGAATGCCGCAGTTTTCATACGATTTGGCGTTTCTTGCGTGGATGGCCATTGAACTGTGCGCGGTATCTTCCAAAACGGCATAGATGCCTTCTTGGCCCGTGAAAGCCTGGAGCTTCCAGTCGAGTTCGTAATCCTTAAGAAACGGGTCGTGGTTTTGCAGCCTTCGTTCCAACGCCTCCATTTCCGGTTTCGCCTCAAGCCAGGCGTTTTTCATGCAGGCCCCGAACCGGTCGCTGAGCGCGACAAAGCAAGCGAGGGTTTCGGGCGTGAACCTAAACTCCCGGTTCAACCGCCGTTGCCTTTCCTGTAAAACATCCCTGAGCGACGGTTGTTCATTGATTCGGTGGATGTCGGCTTCGGACGGAGGTTCATGATCGATTGTCAGTTGCAGCTCCACCTTTCGATATCGCTCGTGCAGTTCGACGGCCAAGTCATCCAGATCGTCGATGGAACAAGCTTTTAACCTTTTCACTATAGTCATGGTTACAGATGCTTTTGAATGGGGCGAAACCAGGCTGATAGGGAGATACGCAGTCTTAGTTTCTTAGTATTTCCTCCGACAACCCGCCCACCATACTTCCATAATGCGGGTCGCGTTGGCGTGGCTGATTTTCAGGGAATGTTTAATCATCAGCGTGGATGATCGTTGCGCCATGCGGAATATATCATGCACGTCTTCGTAAAGTTCTCCGGCTTGGCTTTTTATTGCCTCAAAGGTCGCATCATCGGCCTGCGGCTGCTCGTCCATGCGGACGATTTGTCCTGTAGGCGGCGCTTCCTTTGGCGGAGGTTGTTGAAGCGATTCGTCGTCTTGAGGATCGTTTGTCACAAAGCGGCTTCGTGCTTACCCTTGTTGGCCCCGAGAGGGTGACGATTGCAAGAACTAGTGGTGAGGCTGGTCAGGCTCGAATAACCGGTCCCGCAGAATTTGCATTCGTAGCGGGATTTCTCCGAGCCTTCATATAACGTGTGTTTGCCTTTGTTGGGACCGGATGGATGACGTAAACACGAGCTGGCCGTGAGACTGGCGATGCTCGAGTATTTACTGCCGCAATGTTTGCAGTAATAGTTACTCATATTGAGGATGGTTGCTTAGGCTGTTGGGATTTTGCATCATCACAAACTTCTAAAATAAAATAATATCCCCTGTAGATGACAAAACCACTGAGTATAACTAATAAAATATCAATCAGGGCTCTGTTTAGATCAATATGGAGGTTATGAATGGCGTTGAATGCGCCACATGCCATACATGCAAAGGGCAGTAATATAAAAAATGCCAGGTGAAAGCAGAGTTTGATGCGCGACTGGGGGATGAGTTTTAAAACACAATCGAAGTTGCGCTTTTTATCGGGTATGGCTGGTTGGCGTGGATGGTGGTTTGGCATGTTGAAAGTTTGTTATAGAGCCAAAGCTCCGGCTCGAATCATCTCGCTTTCTTGCAGGGTGAAATTGCCGGGGCGGCGCGACAGTATGCCGGCGGCGAGCATGTAGTTACGGATGGTCTGGTGATTAACGCCAAGCTTGCGGGTGGCGTCCTCTATGGATACGACAGCGGTATGTGTCACCCATCGGGTGCGCAGCACCGGTGGATAACTGTGCGGGCGGTTGGTTTTCTTTATTCTCATCCGATGTTCCTCGAAAAGATCGTCACAATAGTGGCAGTTCCAGTCCCAGCTTCGCATTCACGGCTTCTATAGTGGTGCCTTTGACGGACTTCACTTTATAGCCGGCTTCGAGGCATTTTTTGAGGTGAATTTTATTATAGAGGAAGGCGAACAGAGGGAATCCCATGCCCAAGGGCAAGGCGCAGAGAAGTTGGATAAAGAACCATTTGAAATCTCCCCTGAACAGCGCGGGGAACGGGCCGAAAAAGAGCGTGGTCCAAGAGAAGCCGACGGGAGCTTTTTTGATGATACCGGAGTTTGGATTTTGCAGGATGATGTGTGCCATTGGATGGAGTGTTGTGTGTATTGGAGGAAATATACGGAGAGGAGTGGTAGGTTTTATATAGCGCGGGCTTCCTTGGCTGCGTCGTAGGGGGTGTCTCCTTCGAAGTGGGCTTGGTCACGGGGGACGCGTCGGCCGTCGGGCAGGGTTACCGCGAGCGGGAGGCGGTGGTTGGCGATAGTGGGGCCAAGGTTGCCGTAGCCGTCTTTCCACGCTTCACCCATGGTTGCGCCTTGGCCGAGGAAATGGACGGTTTCACTGGTCCGCATGTTTTTCACGGCGAACTCCCACATTTTGACGCTGCTGGGCTTGGCGTCTGGTGCTGAGGGCGATGTCATGCACCCACGATAGCGGACGGGGGCTGACATGTGTTGACGACCCTCTGGGGGAAAATGCAATCCGGCGCGAGCGCTAGGGAGCGGGATGTCGGATGGCCGGAGCGTCGGCCAAGATTGTGCGTGATCTCGCACAATCTTGGAGGGGATGACCGATGGAATCGGTTGGAAGCGCGAGCGAGCGGAGGTCCTCCGCTCGCTTGCGCTCGCGGCCACGCTCAAAAAAACGGCCGCGCCGGTGCGCTCATCCGCAGGTCAAGGGTTCGGAAGGTCGGACTTGGGGGGCGCGTAGGCGGATTGTATCTCGGCGACCATGGTTCGCATCGCTTCGACGAGGGGCGGGGGCGAGAGGAGTTGCGCCTGGTCGCCCCAGCCGAGCACCCAGCGGAGGGTTTCGTAGCTGTCTCTGACGTGGAGCTGGAGTTCGAGAGAGCCATCGGAGTTTTCTTCGATGACCTGCGACCGGTGCCAGAGGCGTTCGCGGATGAGGTTGGCCGCATAGGGCTGGAAGGCGATGCGCACGGTCAGGGCTTCGTCGTCGCCGCGGAAGGGGCCGAAGCTGTCGCCGAAATAAGCGTCGGGGGAGAAATCGGCCGGGCGCTTGAAGTGGCGTTTGAGCGTGACGAGGCCGCTCATGCGGTTGAGCGCAAAGGTGCGCATGGCGCTACGGTCGAGATCGCGGGCGGCGAGATACCAAACGCCGTTGATCGAAGCGAGGTGGTAGGGCTCGACGTGGCGTTGTTCGGGCGATTCGCCCGGAGATTTGCGGTAGGCGAAGATGATTTCCTGTTGTTCGAGCACGGCTTGGCCGAGGGGCGCGAAGAGGGCCTCGTCCACGGGCGCACGCCCGGCGGTGCGGAAGGAGAACAGGCCGGCGAGTTCACCGGGGGAAAAGCTGACGGTGGTCGAGAGGGAGGCGGCGAGCTTGTTGAAGGCGGCGGCGAGCGCGCCGGCGTAGGGGGTGCCTTGGTTGGCCTGCAAGGCTTCTTTGGCAAAGGCCAGGGCTAGGAGTTCTCCTTCGCTGAGGTGAATAGTCGGGAAAGCTTCGACGGCGCTGGTGTAATAAAAGCCGAAGCGGGAGTCGTCGTAGTCGATGGGCAGGTTGAGCTGGTCGCGCATGAACTCCATGTCGCGCTGGATGGTGCGCGGGGAGACTTCGAGTTGCTTGGAGAGGGTGTTGGCGTTGGGAAAGGTGTCTTCCTGGAGGGTGTTGTGGATGGCGATCATCCGGGCGATGGGCGGGCGCGAGGACGGCAAAGCGCGCTTGGGGGCGGAGAGGGTCGTATGACGACGAGCTGGTTTGGGGTTTGGCATGATCGCGAAGGTATCGCATGGGGGCCGACATCGGATGTCCACCCCTTGCTGGTAAATTCGGTTTCAGAACCACTGATAACCATGAATTTTGTAATCTTTGACCTAGAGACGACGGGGCTGTCGCCCACTTACCACGAGATCATCCAAATCGCCGGGGTGCGGATTTGCGGGGGGCGGCTGGCGGAGGAGGAGGCGTTTTCGACGTATGTGCGGCCGATGCGGGCGATCCCGCCGGTGATTTCCGACATCACGGGAATCGGGGCGGAGGACGTGGCGGACGCACCGGACGCGGCGGAGGGGCTGGCGATGTTTTCGCGGTTTGCGGGGGAGGCGACGCTGGTGGCGCACAACGGGGCGCGTTTCGACATGCGTTTCATCCGGGCGGCGTGCGGGCGGCACGGGCTGCCGATGCGCGAGGTGGAGTTTGTGGACTCGCTGGCGCTGGCGAGGACGCTGTGGGGCTATGGCGGGCCGCACAATCTGGACGCGATCGCCGAGCGGCTGGGAATTTCGACGGAGGGGCGCTGCCGGCACGATGCGCTGGGCGATGTGCGGATTCTGGCGGACGCTTTTTTGCGGATGCTGGAGGTCAGGGGCGGGCTGGATGGCGCGGGCGAACTGGAAACCGTCAACATGGAGTTCCCGTTATGACGACCATGGCGCGGGTGGTTTTCTTTTTACGGAATCATTGCGAGCCGCGCGGTTTCGCTCAATTGACGCAGGAGGTGCGGGAGCTTTTCCCGTCGCCGGGCGAGGGACTGCGGAAAGCGGAGTTCTACGTGGCCGATGGGCGCAGGCGGTGTTTTTTCGAGTTCTTTGAATCAACGCACGCGGGGGAAGGCGCCGGAAACGGCCATGAGGGCAACATCGTGGTGGTGCAGGGCGACGAAGTGCTGACGCTGCTCCGCTGCCGGGGAGGCGCGGGGGATATCTGGGAGTCGTTCATGCTGCCGGTTGACGGGGTGAAGTATGTGGCGTTTCGGACGCGAGTCGGGCGGCGGTGAATCCGTAAATCGCGTTTGCGCGCGGGCGCACTCGGGCTACTTTTCTCCCATGAGCGATTTTGTGTCCGCGCCCGTGGTTTCAGAAGCACGCCAGATTTTGGAAAGGCTGCGCGCCAATATGCGCGTCACCATCAAGGGCAAGGACGACGTGATCGAGCAGGTGCTCGTCTGCCTCGTTGCCGCCGGGCATCTCCTCATCGAGGACTTGCCGGGCGTGGGCAAGACCACGCTCGCCTACTCGCTTGCCCGCTCCATGAACTGCGCATTCGCCCGCATCCAGTTCACCAGCGACCTGTTGCCGAGCGACGTCACGGGCGTGTCGGTTTACGACGAGCATGAGAAACGTTTCGTTTTCAAAAAAGGTCCGGTCTTCGCCAACGTGGTCCTCGCCGACGAGATCAACCGCGCGACGCCCAAAACCCAGTCGGCGCTGCTCGAGGTGATGGATCGCGCACGTGTCACGATCGACGGAGAGGCGCATGCGGTGGGGGCGCCGTTTCTGGTTTTTGCCACGCAGAACCCGGTGGACTATGAGGGGACTTTTCCGCTGCCGGAGAGCCAGATGGACCGCTTCCTCATGCGGCTGCACATGGGCTACCCCGAGGCGAACGACGAACTCGAAATCCTCCGGGCACCACGCACGAACTATGACGCCATCGTGCTCAACGCCGTGGCCAACCGGGACGACATTCTCCGGCTGCAAGTCGTCGCCCAGCAGGTGTTCATCGAGGATTCGGTGCTGGATTATGTTTTGAAGCTCGTCACGGCGACGCGCACGGAGGCCGAGTTCAAGGCGGGCGTCTCGGTGCGCGGCGGGCTGGCGCTCAAGCACGCCGCGCAGGCGCGTGCGCTGCTGCTGGGCCGTGATTTCGTGCTGCCGGAGGATGTGCAGACGCTCATCGTGCCGGTCTTCGCTCACCGGCTCGCGCTCGTGCGCCAGAGTCCCGACGCACTGGAGGAGCGCCGCGCCATCACGGCGATTTTGAGGCGTATCACGGCGGCGGTGGCCCTGCCCGTCTGAGCACGCAAATTGCAAAGACCAAGGGGCCAAACCTTACGAACACACTCATTACGTCATGTTGTCGGTTTCCGAAAAGGTAGGGGCGGACCGCTGGGCCGTCCGGTTGGAGGTGCGCTCACCGAGGGCGATTCACGGCGGGCCCAGCGGTCCCGCCCTACCTCGGATTTTGCGGCGAAAGGCGGACTTGCGATGACCGCAACTGAATCCGTTTCTCCCGACGCGTCCGCCGTCCCTGCGGCGACGGACTGGAACGGGGTGGATTTTCACGGCGCGCGCAGCCGGTCACGGCGCTGGAGCCGTCTGCTGTGGTCGCTGGTCTATCCCCAGCGGGGTCAACGCATCCTGCCCACCGTGCCGGGCACTTTGCTCATCGCGGTGTCGCTCGGCATCGGCACGGCGGCCTACAATACGTCGAGCAACATCCTTTTCATCACGCTCTCGCTGCTGCTCGCGTGCCTGGTTTCGAGCGGTGTGCTTTCGTGGTTCAACCTCAAAGAGGTGACGTGGCGGCTGCGGTTGACGCCGCCGCTTCGCGTGGGGCGGGAACACGCCGTGACGCTTGAGTTGCGCAACGCCAAGCGCGTGCTGCCGACCTACGGCCTGTGGTTTGACTTCACGGCCACCGGCATGGCCAAGCCCGTGCGCCGCGCGCTGGCGGGGCGGCTTGATCCGCGCGGGGAGACGCGCGTCGAGTGGACTTTTTGCCCGCAAAAACGCGGCGCGGCTACGGTCGAGCTGGTGGCGGTGGGTTCGCTTTTCCCTTTTGGATTTTTGCGGAAAATCATCGGTTCGGAGCTTCGGCGGGAGGCGCTGGTGTGGCCGGCGTCCGTGGAATACCGGCGGTTTCCCCTCGTGTCGTGGCGCCATCCGGGAATTGGCGAACAAAAGGCGACGGCGGGGCAGGGAGGCGACCTGCTGGCGCTGCGGCCCTACGCGCAAGGCGACTCGCAGCGGGCGGTGCACTGGAAGGCGAGCGCGCGGCTGCGCCGGCTGGTGGTGCGGCAGTTTGCGACGGAGATGCAGGCGGGCTTTTCCCTGTGGGTGCAGACTTCGGCGGAAGTGTGGATGCGCCCGGAGCAGTTCGAGCTGCTGTGCAGTTTTGCGGCGACGCTGGCGGAGGATCTTTTCCGCGCGGGCCGGCTCACCTCGGTCGCGCTCAACGACGAGCCGACCTATCTGGTGAGGAGCGTGCGCGACCTGGAACTTTTTCTCGACCGTCTGGCGCTCGCCGCACCGGTGGACCAGCCCTACCAACCTACCACAAGCGCGGGCGCGGGCCGGCGTTTCAACGTGCTGACCTTCGCGCCCGACGGGGCGCGGGGCGTGCTTGCCCATGTCGATGGAAAACCGGCGGCCACAGCTTAACCTCGCGGAGCTTCACCAGCTCAAGTGGCTGATCGGCGGCCTGCTGGCGCTGATCTCCGCATGGACGGTGGTTTATATGGACGTGGAGGCGTGGTTGTTGCTGGTGCTTGCGACGGTGGCGATTCCGGTGGTGACAGTAAGGCCGGGGCTCACGATGCGCGTGCCGAGGCTGGCGCACCGGCTGGCGTTTCCGATCCTACTTTCGGTTTTCGCGATCGACATGGCCGGGCACTGGAGGGAGCCGCTGCCGCCGGTCATCCGGCTGGCGCTCATGCTGGTGCTGTATCGGGTGATCACGCCACGCAAGCGACGCGACGACCTGCAGATCATCGTGCTCGGATTGTTTCTGGTCGTGGTGGGCGGAGTGGTGTCGGTCTCGATCGTTTTCGCGGCGCAGATCGTGGTGTTCACGGCGTGCGCGCTGTTGTTTTTATTGGTAATCACGTTGGTTGACGGGATGGAATCAGAGCCGACGCTGGCGGGCGAGACGGGCGGATGGATGCAGGTGGAATGGCGGCGGCTGGCGCAGCGTTTGCGCGAATGCGTGGACTGGCGCGTGGCGGTGCTGGGCGGGCTGCTTTTCGCCGGAGTAGTGGGGTTGTCGGCGGTGCTTTTCATGGCGATCCCGCGCTTTGAACTGGGGAACTCGCTGTTTCTTGACCGGCTGATCACGAGCCACGCGAAGACGGGTTTCAGCGAAAACATCCAGTTTGGCGACGTGGTGGACATCCAGCGCGACACGAGCGTGGCGCTCAGCGTGGACGTGTCGGACCGGTCGCAGATGCCGGCGCAACTCTACTGGCGAATGCTGGTGCTGGACGAATATTCCAAAGGGAGTTTTCGCATGTCGGCCGCGGCGAAATTTTCACTCGATCGGGTGTCTGCGCAAAACGCACGCGTGCAGGGCGACGCGCCTTTGTCGGCCAGGACGCCCGTGTGGACATTTTACGTGGAGACAGGCACGAGCCGGTTTCTGCCGTTGCTGGGCGCGTTCAACGAGATCGGGTTCGAGGGCGAAAAGGAAGTGGCGTTCAACCGCGACACGGGGCTGGTGATGCTGCGCCAGACGCCGTCCAAGATGCTCGCCTACCGCGTCGAGGGAATGCAGTCCGGACCGTCGCTCAAGCTGCCGGAGAAGGGCGGGGAAATCAGGCTCAATGACAAGTCGGAGTTGAAACTGCCGTCGCTCACCGAGCTGGTGCTTCATACCGATGAGAAGGTGAAACTGGCTGCGTGGGTGGCGGAGATCGGCGCGCCTCCGGGAAGCGCGCCGGAGTTTGCGCGTAGTGCGAGCCGCTGGCTGGCGAAGCGTCACGCCTACTCGTTGCAAAGCTCGATAGGCAGTGGCCCGGCGGACTCGGATCCATTGGTGCGCTGGGTGGATTCCGCGGAGCCGGGGCATTGCGAGCTGTTTGCCGGCGCTTTCACGTTGCTGGCGCGGACGGCGGGTTATCCGACGCGTGTCGCTCTGGGCTTCAAGGGAGGCAGTTGGAACGCGCGCAGCGAAAACATCACCGTCCGCAATTCCGATGCGCACGCGTGGTGCGAGGTTTACGACAAGGCGGCGGGGGCGTGGCTGCGGGTCGATCCGACGCCGGGAGCGGCGGCGGTGGGAGATTCGGCCAACGCGCCGCAGGGCGAGGCGGTGCTTGCGCGCATCCGCGACGACAGTTGGGCGGCGCGGTTCGAGAGCCTGCGGGTTTTTTGGTATCGGAGAATCGTGAACTTTGACCAGCAGTCGCAGGTGCGGCTGGTGCACAACGCCAAGAAACTGGCCGACGAGCGGCTGCGTGAGTTCAAGAAAACGCTGCGGGAAAAACTGGAGGCGTTGAAGGCGTGGATCGCCAGCCCGTGGGATGCGCGACGAGTTGCGGCGTGGGGGCTATCGGCGGCGGCGGTCGTCTTTGGCGTGGTCGGATGGAGACTGGCCGGGCGCGGCGCGTGGTTGCGCTGGCGAAGCGGTCGGATGCGAGGCGGGCCAGATCCTGTG
This sequence comes from Verrucomicrobiota bacterium, assembly GCA_025361935.1. Lineage (GTDB taxonomy): Bacteria > Verrucomicrobiota > Verrucomicrobiia > Opitutales > Opitutaceae > Rariglobus. The sequence continues at coordinate 4,755 of JANYJB010000069.1, read as the reverse complement.
CGGCGCGAGGCGGGGCGGTGGCTGAGGAAAATTTCGGACTCCGGATCGGTAATGGCGGATTTGGACGGCGTGCGTGCGGAGCTGGAGAACCTTCGCTACGGACCCTCGGCGAAGTGGCCGGAGCCGACGGGGGTTTTCCGCCGGGCGAAGCGGACGCTGGCGCGGAGGCGGCGGTGAGGATTTTTGAAAACGGAATCCAAGCTACGGAGTGTTTCACCACTAATGGAAACTCCCAACGGGGAGTTTCTCTGGGAGCGGTTACGGCCAATGGCCTTCACGATTAAGCGGACGGGCGGCTGATGCCGCGGGACTATTTTCCCGGGATGGTGATGACTGGCGCGGGTGGGCGGGATTGGGTGTCCTGCCACTTTTTGAGGATGGCCTGGGCCACGGGGCCGGCGTTGCGGCCGCCGCCGGTCTCTTCGCCGACGTTGCCTTCGAGCACGACGGCGACGGCAATTTTTGGATTTTCCACGGGGGCGAAGCAGATGAACCAGGCGATGTTGAGGTTGCCGTCCTTGCCGTGGACCTGCGCGGTGCCGGTCTTGCCGGCGAGCGTCAGGCCGGGGATGCGCATCGAGGGAATCGTGGTAAGGATTTTGGCGGTGCCGTGGTCAACGCAGCCGACCATGCCCTGCACAATGGCGGCGTGTTGCGCGGGCGTGAGACCGATGGGCTCGGTGTGTTGCGCGGGGCGTTCGGGGTCGTGCAACAGGTAGGGCTTCGTGACCGTCTCGCCGCGCGCGAAGGAGGCGGCGAAGCAGGCCATCTGGAGCGGGGTCACGCCGATGAAGCCCTGGCCGATGGACATGTTGGCGGTGTCCCCTGGGAACCAGGCTTCGTCGCGCCGGGATTTTTTCCAGGCGGCGTCGGGGATGAGCATGCTCTTCGTCTCGTAGGGCAGGTCAATGCCGGTGGGGCGGTCGAGGTGGAAACGGTCGGCCGTGGCGGAGATTTTTTCGGCGCCGGTCGCGAGGCCGAACTGGTAAAAAAACGAGTCGCAGCTCTCCGCGATGGCCTCGGTGAGCGAGATGACGCCGTGGATGCCGTGGCCGTTTTCGCAGGTGAAGCGGCGGGCGCCGACCATGATCGAACCGGTGCAGTCCACGGAAAATTTATCGGCATCCAGGCCCGCGAGCAGGCCGGCGGACGAAGTGACGATCTTGAAAGTGGAGCCGGGCGGGTAGATGCCGCTGACGGCGCGGTTGAGCCAGGCGCCCTGGTCGTTGATCTGCTTCGCCTTGTCGTGGTTGAGGCGGGGGATGAAGTCTTCGAGGTTGTAGTCAGGCTTGCTGGCGAGGACGAGAACTTCACCGGTGCGGATGTCGAGGGCGACGGCGGCACCGTTGAGCTCGGTTTCGACGATGGCTTTTTCGGCGACGATCTGGAGTTCGGCGTCGAGCGAGGTGTGCAGGTCGTGGCCGTGGACGGGCTGGCGTTTCGAGAGCGGAGGGTTGACGCGGTAGCCGGAGGGATCGACGCGGTAAATGGCACCGCCGGTCTCGCCTTGGAGGTCGGCGTCGAATTTCGACTCGATGCCCTCGCGCCCGACGGTGCCCTTCATCTTGAAGGTGGTGAGGTCGGCGCCGGGGAAGTTGTCGGAGGGCTCGATGTCGTCGTTGCCGGTGACGTAGCCGAGGGTGTGGGCGGCGATGGAACCGAGCGGATAGGAGCGAATGCTGGAGGTGTAAACCTGGAGGGGGGAGTTGACCGGCAGGCGCTCGATGAGGCGGGCGTATTCCTCGGCCTTCAGGTCGTCGAGGAGGATGTAGGGCAAGAGGAGTTGCTGGCGGAAGTGCTTGTTGAGTTCGTCGGAGTCGAGTTCCTCGTGGCGGCCGAGAACCTGGTTAACCTGGTCGAGGTAGCGCCGGACGACGGTGAACCGGGCGATGCGCTGCATCTGGTCGATGGTGGGGAGGTTCTTATCGTCGGCCTCCCGGTAGGCCTTGCGTATCTTGATGTATTCGGCGCGGAAATCCTGGCGCAATTGGTCTAGGTAGAGCGTGACGGCGAAGCGCGGGCGGTTGCCCACGAGCACGCGGCCGGTGCGGTCAAAGATGATGCCGCGCGGACCGGGGACGAGGATGCGGCGCTGGTTTTGTTTCTTCTCGGCCTCGTGGTAGCGGTCGTTGCTGAAAAGCTGCCGGTAGGCCAGCCCGCCGCCGAGCGTGAGCAGGATGGCGGCGATGAAAAAATAGAAGAAGAGGATGCGCGGGTTGTAGCCCTTGTGGGTTTCGACCAGTCCGCCGACGCGCTCTGAGCCTTGGTTTGCCATGCGCAAGCCGGTTAAAACGCCCCGCGCGAGGCGTCGCGGATGTGGGTGCCGCTCATTCTCAGAAGGTTCGCCTGCACGGCGAAGAACCAAGGGGCGATGAGGGCGAGAACAAGTTGGGAGACGAGCAGATCGGCGAAGTCGCGCATCCAGGCCTCGCCGGAATCGGGGCCGAGATCCACGCGGAGAAAAGACAGCGCGAGGAAGAGACCGAGGTTGGCGAGCAGCGCCGCGATCACGCCCACGATGGTTTCGTCGCGGGGGGCGCGGGCGCGAACGTTGAAGATCGCGGCGTGGGCGGCGAGGAAGAGCAGCGCGTGCGTTCCGAAAGTAACCGGCGAGCCGGCATCGAGCAGCAGGCCGCCGATGAACGCCGCCGCCGCGCCGGTGCGAAAGTCGAGGCGCAGGGCGGCAAACGCCACGAAGAGGCCGCCGCACCACGCATGAAGCTGCCACGGCCCAAGGTAGTGATTAAGCTGGCCCAGCAGCACGACCAGGAGCAACGACGCGAGCGAGAGAATGAAGACGCGGAGCTTCATGTCAGTTTGCGGCGGGCGGTGTTTCCTCGGGCACGAGCACGGTCACTTCGGAGAGGTCGGAGAGGTCGGCGTCGAGCTGCACGCCGCCGCTTTTGAACAAGCCGTCGCTGCTGGGTTCGACGTTGGTGAGAGAGCCGATGGTGAGTCCACCCGGGAAAACGCCGCCAAGGCCGGAGGTCACGAGCCGTCGCGGGGCCGAGGGACTCACGAAGACATCGACGGGCACGTATTCGACTTCGCCGCGAGCGGGGGAAAGGGTGGGGTTTATGCCGCCCTGGTAACTGATTGGGCGCGTGTCGCCTTCGAGGCAGGCGGCGATGCGCACTCCGGGGCTGCTGATGAGCTCGACGACCGAGGTGTAGGCATGAACCTCGCGGATGCGTCCGACCACGCCGCCGGCGTAGATCACGGGGGCGCCCACGGTGAGGCCGTAGTTGGAGCCCTTGCGGATGACGAGCTGCTGCCACCAGCCGGAGAAATCGCGGCGGACGACGCGGGCCGCCTCGGCGCGGTAGCCCTCGGGCGCGGGAAGGTTGAGGAGACGGCCGAGACGTTCGAGTTGGGCGCGGAGATCGGCGTCCTGCTGGAGCCGCACTTCGTAGGCGGCGTTGAGGTGGATGAGATCGCGGCCCGCCTCGATCAGGTCGTTTTTCGAGCGGGTTTTGAGAGACCAGAATTCCTGCAGGTCGCGGATGTAGGAAGCGGACGCCTCGACGGGCGCCTGCATCTCAAAAAACCCCGCGCGGAGGACTCGTTTCACCGCAGTCGGCACCACCAGCCAAGCCGCAAATACGAGGGCGAGCGTGAGAAACGGGTGGGCTTGGTCGAAGCGTTTGGCGGACACGGGGCGTGCGAAATTTACTATTTCGGATTCCGGATTTTGGATTTTTGTGTGCTTACGGTGGCGGCTGAAATCCGAAAGCCGAAATCAGAAATACGTGAGCGCCTCAGACGTTCTGCAACACCCAGTTGAGGTCGTTGAGGACGGCGCCGGTGCCGTTGGCCACAGCGGAGAGCGGGTCGTCGGCCACGGTGACAGGGAGACCGGTTTTTTCGCTGAGAAGGCGGTCGATGCCGCGGATGAGAGCGCCGCCGCCGGCCATCACGAAGCCGCGGTCAACCAGGTCGGCGGAAAGTTCGGGCGGGCAGCGTTCCAAGGCGGCGCGCACGGCGTCAACAATCGCGGAAACGGGATCGCTGAGCGCCTCACGGACTTCCTGCGAAGTGATGTGGATGGTCTTGGGCAGGCCGGCCACGGAGTCGCGTCCCTTGACCTCCATCGTGAGTTCTTCCTCAAGCGGATAGGCGGAGCCGATGCGGACCTTGATCTCCTCGGCGGTGCGCTCACCGATGAGGAGGTTGTAGGCGCGCTTCATGTAGTTGACGATGGCGGCGTCGAGCTCGTCGCCGGCCACGCGGATGGACTTGGAAAACACGATGCCGGAGAGGGAGATGATGGCGATCTCGGTGGTGCCGCCGCCGATGTCCACGATCATGTTGGCGGCGGGTTCGTCGATGGGCAGGCCGACGCCGATCGCGGCGGCCATGGGCTCGGGAATGGTGATGACGTCGCGGGCGCCGGCGTGCGTGGCGGAGTCTTTGACGGCGCGTTTCTCGACCTCGGTGATGCCGGACGGAATGGCGATGACGACACGGGGGGCGACGCGTAGGGCGTTGTTGTGAACCTTGCGGATGAAGTAGCGCAGCATCGCCTCGGTGACGTCGAAGTCGGCGATGACGCCGTCCTTCATGGGACGGATGGCGGTGATGTTGCCCGGGGTGCGGCCAAGCATTTTCTTGGCCTCTTCGCCGACGGCGCGGACCTTGCGGGTGACGGTGTCGAGGGCGACGACGCTGGGTTCGCGGAGGACTATGCCCTTGTCCTTGACGTAGACGAGAGTGTTGGCGGTTCCAAGGTCGATGCCGATGTCGTTGGAGAAGTAG
>JANYJB010000093.1 GCA_025361935.1 Verrucomicrobiota bacterium | reverse complement strand
TCCCCGGCGCCATCTTCACCGACGCCGCGCTCCGCCTAACACACACGCAGGTGAAGGCCGTCTCCGAAAAAAGCGGCGTCCGCCTGCGCTCGCCCGCCGTGCGCGTCTGGCGCACCAGCACGGGTGGCTGGTTCTTCGTGGACGAGGTGCTGGGCAAACACGAGTTCATCACCTACGCCGTCGGCCTAGACTCCAAAGGCACCGTCTGCGGCGTCGAAATTCTCATCTACAAGGAAAGCTACGGCCAGCAGGTGCAAAACCCGCAATGGCGCGCCCAGTTCACCGGCAAGACCGCCGCCTCCCCGCTCAAGCTCGACGACGACATCAAGAACATCTCCGGCGCGACCCTCTCCAGCCGCCACGTGATGGAAGGCGTTAAACGCATCCTCGCGATCCATGAAACCGCCCTCGCCCATTCCTGAGTCCGCGCTTCGCCGCGCCCGCCCGCTCCTCGGCACCTTAGTCGAGATCCAAGCCTCCGGCCTGCCCTCCGCACGCCTTGAACGCGCCGTCGAAAAAGCCTTCGCCGCCGTCGCCCGCGTGCAGGCGCTCATGAGTTTCCACGACCCCGCGAGCGATCTCTCCCGTATCAACCGCCTCGCCGCCACACGCACCGTCCGCGTGCACGCAACAACGTGGACCGTCCTCCGCCACGCCGTCGCCCTCGCGCGCGCCAGCGACGGACTCTTCGATCCGTCCGCACGCCCCGGCGAAATTTCCCGCGCCAACTGGCGCGCCATCCGCCTTCTCCCCGGCCATCGCGTGCGTTTTCTCGCGCCACTCACGCTCGACCTCGGCGGCATAGCCAAAGGCTACGCGGTGGACCGCGCCGTAGCCGCCCTGCGCCGCGCCGACGTGCCGCGCGGACTCGTCAACGCCGGCGGCGACCTCCGCGTCTTCGGCCCGAGCTCCGCGCCCGTCCACGTCCGCCACCCCGCCCGCCCCGGCGTGTTTTTCCCGCTCGGAGAACTTCACGACGGCGCCCTCGCCACCTCCGCGCTCACTTACGCCGACGCCCTCCTCGATCCACGCACCGGCACCGCCTGCGGCCACGGCCTCAGCATCACCGTGCTCGCGCCTACCGCCCTGCTCGCCGACGCCCTCACCAAGGTCGTCGCCGTCGATCCCACCGCCGCCCGCCCGCTGCTTGCCCGCCACCGCGCCCGTGCGGTCATTCTCGACACGCGAGGCCGCGCCGTTTGGCTCGACGGCGCTCCCCTCCGTCATGTCGCGTAATCGCCTTCGCATCAATTTTCGCCAGCGCCTCTGGCTCCACGGCAGCTTCGCCGTGCTGTTTCTCTCCGGCGTTTTTTGGTGGGTGCTCGGCACATGGTTCTACGAGGACGCCGGCTTCGGCCCGCAGGACAACCCCGCGCAACCCTGGCTCCTCCGCCTGCACGGCGCGGCGGCCATGATCGCGCTCGTCGTCCTCGGCTCGCTGTTGCCCAACCACGTTCGCACCGCCTGGCGCGCGCACAAAAACCGCTTCACCGGCGGCGGCATGATCGCGCTCTGTCTAGCGCTCACCATCACCGGCTACGGACTCTACTACATCGGCGGCGAGACGCTGCGCCGCGTCGCCAGCCTGAGCCATCTCTGGCTCGGGCTGGCTTTCCCCCTCGTGATCATCTGGCACATCCGGCGCGGCCGGGCACTCCGCCACCGGCCTGACTGATCTTTCCTCTTTCTCTTAATCGTTCTCTTTCTCCCTTTGGTTTTCTTCTGACGAACGAGAAAGATTAAGAAGAAAGAGAAAGACCGTAAGCCCCCCCTGCCCAGTGGCCTCACAACCGCCACCGCAGCCCTACCGACACCAGCCGCTCCGGCATCAACTGCAGCCCGTTGACCCGCTGGTAAACCGGCACCTGCACGAACGCAAACACGTCCACGTTGCGCACCACATCCACCGTCACGCCCGGGCTCACGTTGATCACTGTGGCCCCGCTGTTGTCGTAGTCCGCCTGTGCACCGCCCTCGCGCCCCTCGAACCGCGCGTTCACCTGCAACTCCGGCGTGAAGCGGCTCGTGTTCAGCCAGCGCACGCCCGCATTCACGTTCAGGCTCGTCGCCGGCCGGAAGTCCTCCCGCGCGGCCAGCGGTTTCTGCACCAGCGCCTGCGCGAACCAGCCGACGCTCTCCGCGGGCCGCCCGAAGTAGGCGAGCCCCGCCAGCGCGTCCGTCGTCCCCGTGCCGAGCTGCAGGCCGCGGTCGAGCGGCGTGCCCGCCTGCGGCCCACCGTCGAAGTTCTGGTGAAACCCACCCGTCGGCAGCTTCAACCCGAACTGCACGCCCCAGCCGCTATCGCGGTCGTGGCTGAACTGATACCGCCCCAGCACCCGCACGTCGCCAAGTCCGTCCGCGTGCGAGGTCGAGGCCGCCGTGTCGCCGTCCACGATCGTGCTGTGCCCGCGATCATGATACGGCAGTTGCACCGACACGCCCCAGTCGGCGTTCGCCGCGTAGTCCAGCCCCAGCCACACGTTGCGGTTGATCGTGCTCAACTGCACCTCCTGCGCGTTCGGCAGCGCGAAGCTCCCCTTCTCCACGCTCCCCGTGCCGCTGCGTAGATCCTTTTGCTCATAGTATTCGTAGCGCACGTCGGCCTGGAGGCCGGGTTTTTCCGCATAGCCCTGCAAAGCCCAGTCCGAGCTGATCGAACACCCGCACACCGAGCAGCCATAACCGCTTGAAACACCAGCGGCGGCGATCAACCCGACCGCCCCCGCCTTGATAAAACGAAGTCCATAAGACTTCGGAGACACCGACACCAAACCATTGGAAAAAACAAAAGAGTTCATAAAAAAATAACCAAAACGTTAAAAAACCGTGCCCAAGGTAGGGCGGGACCGCTGGGCCCGCCGAGATTGACGGACGGCATACGCCCGCCCGACACGGACGGCCCAGCGGTCCGTCCCCACCCCAAAAGCTTAGACGATATTCCCAACCACCCCGCCTCGCGGCGGCGGCAGCGGCACGGGCTCGACGCGCATCCCGGAAAATTCGTCCCGCGCCGCCGGCCATTCCTCCAAAACCGGCGCGATCACCAACGGCGCGGCGCCCTGCGCGATCAGCACAACTTTCTCAATCTCCGCCGAGGCTGCCGCTGCCGGCGTCTTCGCCGCACCACCCGACGCCTCGCGCACCTTCAACACCGCCACGCACAGTTCGCACGGCTTCGCCGGGTCAAACGTCTGCGCGAGCGCCTCGCCCACCGACATGGATTGCGCATAGCCCGCATACATCCGCGTCCATGCGAACACCTGAGCGATGTCCAGCAGCCCGCCGCTGGCGCAAAGCCAGGCAAAAAGCAGACCACAGATGCTGAGACGAAAACGCACGCACTGAACCCACCCGCCCCTGCCGCGCCTTGCCATCCCAAAAATTCACCGCCCCCATATGCTAGCTGCTAGCCGATTCCCCGAAACCGTCATTGCGCTGGCCGTTTGCGGGCCTCAAAAAACTTCATCGTCTCATGCCCTCTGATATCTCGCCCACTTAACCCGTCCGCCATGCCGACTGACGCCACCTACCCCCAAGATTCGGATTCCCGTCCTCTTGTCGTCAACGAGGCCGGCATCGAGGACTTGTTCATCCAAAAGCTCCGCGATCTCAAATACACCGACCGCCCCGACATCCACGACCGCGCCGCGCTGGAGAAAAACTTCCGCGAAAAGTTCGAGTCCCTTAATCACGTCCGCCTCACCGACGCCGAGTTCGCCCGCCTGCTCGAAGAGATCGTCACGCCCGATGTCTTCACCGCCGCCAAGACCCTCCGCCAGATTAGCGCCTTCACCCGCGACGACGACACGCCGCTGAACTACACCTTGGTCAACATCAAGGACTGGTGCAAAAACACCTTCGAGGTCGTCCACCAGCTCCGCATCAACACCGACTACAGCCACCACCGCTACGACATCCTGCTTCTCATCAATGGCGTGCCCTGCGTGCAGATCGAGCTGAAGACCCTCGGCATCCACCCGCGCCGCGCCATGGAGCAGATTGTCGATTACAAGAACGACCCCGGCAACGGCTACACCAAGACCCTCCTCTGCTTCCTCCAGCTCTTCATCGTCAGCAACCGCGACAGCACCTACTACTTCGCCAACAACAACGCCCGCCACTTCTCCTTTAATCAGGACGAGCGTTTCCTGCCCATCTACCAGTTCGCCGACGAGGCCAACAAAAAGATCACCCACCTCGACGACTTCGCCGCCAGCTTCTTGGTGAAGTGCACCCTCGGCCACACCATCAGCCGCTACATGGTGCTCATTCAGAGCGAGCAGAAGCTGCTCATGATGCGCCCGTATCAGGTCTATGCGGTGAAGCACCTCGTCACCTGCATCCAGCAGGACAGCGGCAACGGCTTCATCTGGCACACCACCGGCAGCGGCAAGACCCTCACCTCCTTCAAGGCCGCCACCCTCCTCAAGGACAATCCCGACCTCGCCAAATGTCTCTTCGTCGTGGATCGCAAGGACCTCGACCGCCAGACGCGCGAGGAGTTCAACCGCTTCCAGGAGGGCTGCGTCGAGGAAAACACCAACACCGCCGCCCTCGTGCGCCGCCTGCTTTCCGAGGACTACGCCGACAAGGTCATCGTTACCACCATCCAGAAGCTCGGCCTCGCCCTCGACGAGACCAGCAAGCGCAACCAGCAGCGGAAAAAGAACGACCAGCCCACCTACAAGGAGATGCTCGCCCCGCTGCGCGAACAGCGCATCGCCTTCATCTTCGACGAGTGCCACCGCTCCCAGTTCGGCGAGAACCACAAGGCCATCAAAGAATTCTTCCCCCGCGCCCAACTCTTCGGCTTCACCGGCACGCCCATCTT
>JANYJB010000073.1 GCA_025361935.1 Verrucomicrobiota bacterium | reverse complement strand
CCAGGCTCATCATGTCCGTATGGGCTTTGTAGGCGTCGATCAGGTGGAAAGATAGGATCAGAAGAAAAGCGGGGACGGCCAAGGGAGTGATCACGAACTGTTCATGCTCAATGATACCGCGTAACCACCCGACGAGATTGAAAACGACAACCAACAGTCCGACATCCAACGCAACCAAGCCGAGGGCGATTCTTTTGCGATTGATCATGCGATAAATTTTTAGGCTATGGAGCCAATCCGGCGTTGCCAAGCAACGAGACGGGCGCGGGAAAACTTATGCCTGCGTCTTAGGTGACCGGCTCTTAAGCTGGCGGATCTCGGACGAGATGGCCCGTTCGTAGTCCGCGAGCAGGCGGCAGTAGGCCAAACCGGGCGCGCCATCCAAAAAGCCGCCGCGCAACACATATTGGTAGAGCATGCGCAGGACGCCGCGAGCGGGGAGGTGGTGGCTGGTTTCCTTAAGCGCACGGCGGCGCAGCAATGGATCGTGGCTGCACAGAGCCTTCCACAAGATGCTCGCGGGCCGTCTGGTGGCGATGAAAGACGTGGCTTCGGCGCGGGCGTAGCGGGCGTGCTTGGTTCTCATATCTTCTTCGCTTTGGGATGAGAGATTATGAAAATAGGCGTTCTGCATGCGGCTCATCAAAAGGCCCGGGGCTTCGCGCTGGCCGTGGCCGGACTGCACAAAACGAAAGCGCCGGACGTGAACAAAACGGGCCTGCCATGCGGGATAATCGGTGCAGTGCGGAATCCAGTGCCCACGGAACATCATCTTCGGGGCGGCGAAAAAACCATCGAGCGATTTCCCCTTGGTCGAAGCGGCCAGGCCGGCGCATTCGGCGGCCAGTTCGGGTGTGAGCGTTTCGTCGGCGTCGAGATGAAAGACCCAATCATGGCGAAAGGGGATGGACTCATGCGCGTAGTTGCGCTGCTGGGCAAAATTCTCGAAACGGTTTACGACCACGCGCGCGCCGGCCGCGCGGGCGATCTCCGCCGTGCGGTCGGTCGAGCCGGAATCGAGCACCACGACATCGTCACAGCCGGCGGTGCTGGCCAGGCACGCGGGGAGGTTTTGCTCCTCGTTGAGAGTGAGAATGACGATGGAAAACACGGCGTTCTACGGTTCGCTCAAAGCTGCGCGTTCTTGAAGACGTGCATAGCGAATCGAGGTGAAATACACGGTCCAAAATGCGATGAGCACGGCGGCGTTGGCAAAGGGGAATTCCACCCATGCATACAGTGCGATGATGGCACAGCCCAGAAGCGGATAGCCGATGAGTGGGTGTGTTAGCATACGCCGTGGAACGGAAATCAGGGGGGCGAACGTCATCAGTAAAAGCAGCGAGGTGCCGACGAATCCGGTTTCGGAGACGGATTGCAGCCAGTCGGAGTGGGCTTCCAGATAACTGGCCTCATACTGGCGTCTGGCCTCAAGGGGGCGCGGACGTATGAGCATAAAGGCGGTGCCATAGCTTTCGAGGCCCCAGCCAAACGCGGGTTTCTGCATGGCGAGCGTCCACGTGTCGCGATAGAGTTCCAAACGGTCCTCGACGATCGACTTCTTTTTTTCGAGGGCGATGCGGGTTTCGGTGTAGCGTTCGTTGATGGATCGGTTTGCCAGCGAGCCAACGGCACCGATGGTGATTGCGGAGAGTGTGAGCAGCGCGATGACAGGTGGCCAGATAGGAAGTCTTTGCGTGCGACGGTGTGCGGCGATGCGAATCAGGGCATGGGTTACCACCAGGATGAAGAGAAATGCAGCCATCGCGGTGGCGGCGCGGGATGCGCTGACGGGAGCGCTAGTGGCGAGGACCAGCACGCCGATAACCGCGATGGCAAACGGCGAATGCCACAAGTCGCGCGCCCGGTGGTTTATGGCATGATAAAAAATGAGCCCGGCGGAAGTCGCGAGCCAGAGAATCATGAATGCCCCCCAGTGGTTGTAGTAGATGAACGTCGCGAAAAAACGAATGTTGGGCGAAATCGCCGATCCGAAATAATACCCTTGCGATGACAGTTTCTGGATCGTGCCGAAAACGGCTAGCACCATGGTGTTCGCGGCTCCGAAAACAAGCAACCAACGCAACGTCTGCCTGCTGCGGGCGGCGAGGAGTAGATTGAAAGCGGCGAGATATACGCCCGCTTCGAACGCGAGTTCACGCAGGGTTTTCTCCGGATTGATGGTGCTGGGCCAGTGAGGGTGAGTTGCGCCGGTGTTGATCAGCAACGTCTCACCTTCGAATTCGACGGGGGTGAAACTGGGATTGAAGGCACTCGCGACGACGAGAGCCACGAACAGAAGCCATGGGATAAGCCACCAAGCCTTGCGCCGTGCTTCGTGTCCGGCTTCGCCCGGTTGCATGAAGGCGGCTATGGTTAGAAAAGCTCCCGCGTCTGCCCAAATTGCGAGCGCGGATCGCATCCAGCCGATGTTGCCGCCGTAAACCCAGCTTGCCCCGAGCAACATGAGGCACAAATGAAACAGAATCGCTTTTTCGAGCCAAGAAATCGAAACAGTCGGGCGTTTCATCGGGCGGCTTTAAGCAGCTCTTTGTAGAAGGTGGCGAGCGTCCGGGCGGTTTTCCCCCATGAGAAATCTTCGCGGACCCAAGATGCACCGAGCTGGCCTCGGGCGGCGAGAGCTTTCGGTGTCTCGGCGAGCAGCTCGGCCAGTGTCTGGGCGTAGAGTTCCCAGGGAACGCAGCGGCCGGCACCCATGGTTTCAAGTTTCATCCACGGCGTCGTATCGGTCGTGAGCACGGGCACTCCGCGCGCAAGCGACTCCGCGACGACCAGGCCGAAATTTTCCGAGTGAGAGGGAAGGAGGAAAAGCGAGGCGATGGCGTAGGGCGGGGGGGCATCGGTTCCGTCGTGGACAAATACCCGGCCGCCGCCTCCTTGACGTAGGACATAGGTCTCTAGTTGGGAAACTTTGTATTCCTCGGGTATTCCGACGATGAGGAGAACCCAATCGCCGCGTGAAACCGAGAGCCAGAGGTCGATCAGCTCAAGCACGCGTTTTTTGGCGTGCAGCCTCGAGTAGAATAGGGCGACGCGGTGGCCGGGGAGCGCGGGGCGAGTGTCGCGCCAATGGGCGACCGAGGCGGTTTCTTCTGAGGCGGAAGGAGGTGAAACGCCGTTAGGGGCAACGCATACGGGTTGTTTGAAACCGAGGCGGCGGATGTCTTTGGCCTCTTCGTCGCTGGTTACGTGCCAACCTGCGGCGGTGGCAAACGCCCTCGGGTGAATCCACTGCGCGGCGAGGGATTTTTTGAAACGATGGTGGTTCCACGCCCAGTCGCTCATCATGCCTCGCGGCGAGATGACGAGAGGCGCGGAGGTTTTTGCGGCGGCGCGGCGGGCGTAGTGCAACGTGCGCAGCCACAGTCCGTGATGGTGGACGACTTCGTAACCGCTGGTGAACAGATGGTGGCGGAGTGGCTCGGACGGGCAAAATGACTGCGGCCATTCGCGCACGAAAATGCGCGTGTCGAGTTTGCCGTCGATTTTGGAAACGCCGTCGCCATTCGGAACGGTGCTGAGCAGGCCGACCGTGTGTCCGATTCCGGCAAGGCCGGAGGCAAGACCGAGCACAGAGCGCGAGGGACCTCCGTGCTTGGATTCAAGGCTGGCGACGATCTGGGCGATCTTCATCGAGGGTCAGGCCGGGGCTTGAGAGGTCGGCAGGGGTGGCCGGCGCAAATCATGCGGGCTGGCTGGTTCTTGACCACGACGGAGCGCGCGCCAATCACGGCGAGTTCGCCGATGATTACACCGGGGCCGACAAACACTTCGGCGGCTACCCAAGCGTTGCGGCCGATTTCTATCGGTCGGGCGTCGAGCGGCATGGACCAGCGGGTGATGTCATGGGTGCCGGCGCAGAGATGGACGCGCTGGCTGAGGTTGGCCCCGTAGCGGAGCACGACGGGGGCGAGGTTGTAGATGATGACCTCGCGGCCGATCATCGCACGCGGTTCCAAGGTTAGTTTCCAGGGGAACGTGATTCTGGCGGATGGAAACACGACCACTTGGGAAATTTCAGGAATGTCGGCGCCAAAAACCTTGAGCAGCCGGGCCCGCCAGGCGTGGCAGGCGCGAGGGCTCCAGCGAAACACGGTTGCCTGCACGAGTGCCCAGGCGGTTCGCCGGACGATTTCACCGCGGGTGTAGGGCGTGGCACAGTTTTGGCCGAGGTAGGGAGATTCGTCGGGCATTAAAAAGCGGATGATCGACCGGCAGTCGCTTGAGATAGCTACTGGCTGGAGGAGGTGTTTTTTGCGAGATAATCCTGAGGCCGGTTGAGCGTTGCGAAATCCTTCAGCAACGCCTGTGCCACGGCGGCGTAATCGAAGGGACGGGAATCCAAGCGGGCCTGCTCGCCGAGGCGGCGGCGCAGGTCGGCGTCGGTGATGAGGCGTGCGAAGGCGTCGGCCAACAGATCGGCTGCGTCGTCTGCCCGATGATCAAAGACGAGGCCGTTTTGGTCGTGGCGGATCACGTCGGCGTAGCAGTCGAGAGCAGAGACGACAGGCACGGCTCCGGCGGACATCGCCTCGAGTGGCGCCACGCTCAGGCCTTCGCCCTTTTCGGCGAGGCTGGGATAGCAAAAGATGTCGAGAGAACGGTAAACGCGAGCGAGCGCGGTGGGATCGTAGAGAGGGGGCTCGACGGATACGTCGGCTCCGGCGCTGGCGGCAAGAGTGCGCAGACCGTCAACATAAGCTTCGCCGCCGCCGCCTTCGGCCACGGTCTGGGGGCCGACGAGCCGAAGCCGCCAGGGTGGAAGTCCCGGACGGCGGGCGAGCGCGGCGGCGGCACGCAGAAGGATTTCCAGGCCTTTCTCGGGATTCATTCGGCCGACGTAGCCGATGGTCACGGGCGCGGACGGGTCGCGGAGTGGCTCCTGATGGAGCGTCCAGTCGATGGGGTTAGGCACGACGAGCGTGCGGTCCTTAAGGCGAGGGTTTTCACGGATGACCTGAGCTTGCACGGCTTCGCTGGTGGCAACGAGGCGGTGGACGAGTCCGTAGAAATGGGCGTGGCCCTTGGGCATGCGGCCGAGCACGGCGACCACGCGCCCGGCGCGCGGCCGCATCCATCGCAGATAGACAGGGAGAGTGACGGTGTTGCATGCGACGATGTCGCCGGGCGGCAGGCGACGCGTGACGCGCAGACCCCAGAAAAAGTCGCTGAGGAGGTTTTGCCAGAGACGGCGGTGGTGGTTGGTGCCGGGCACGCGGACCATGCGGATACCGTCGATCGTCTCACGGTCCTGGAACCCGGGCCACGTGCGGGAGACGTGGGTGACCTCGTGCCCGGCGGCGGCGAATTCACGGGCGAGACGAAACCAGATTTTCTCCATCGCGCCGCCGGCGACGGGCGGGACGGGCAGGAAGAAGCTGGAAACGATGGTTATCTTCATGGGCGTGGAAGCGAGGCGAGCGCGAGGCGCAGGCCGAGGGCGGCGGTTTCGTAGGTGTAACCTGCGATGCGCGCGGCGATGCGCGGGGAAAAGGGGGCTAGATCGGCTATGATCGCGGCGGCGAGTTTTTCGCGGAGGTGGGCGGAATCGTCCGAACGGAAAACCCAGCCCGTCTCTCCGTCGGTCACGAGGTCTCGCTGGCAGCCGACGCGGTCGCTCACGATGCAGGGCACGCCGAGATGCATGGCTTCGTTGACGGCGAGCCCCCATGTTTCGTAGTGGCCTCGCGAAGGAAGGGCGAATAGGTCGGCCATAAGATAGCGTGCCGGCATCTCGCTCTGGTTGGCAAAGGGCAGGAAGCGCACGGTGACGTCGGGGCGGTCGGCGGCGCGTGCGACGAGGGGGGCCTGCTCCTCGCCTTCGCCCACGATTACGAGGGCGGCGTGCGCCGGGGCGAGGGCCAGAAAAGCCTCGAGGAGTGCGCGCGGTTGTTTGGCGGGGACGAGCTTGCCGGCGAAGAGGACGACGCGTTTGCCGTTGAGACCGAGGGAGGTTCGCAAGCGGGCGGCTTCCGCGCGGGTGGCGTCCGTGGGGGTAAAGTGGTCGGTGTTGACGCAATGGGGAACGGCGAAAATTTTTCGCGCGGGCACGCGGAACGCGCGGAAGTAGTCGCGGTTGGCCTCGCCCACGGTGGCGAAGGCGGCGAACTGGCGGTAGAGGAGCGTAAGGGGCAGGCGTTTTGTCCAAGGGAGCCGCGCGCGACCTAGAAGATGCGAATCTCCTCGGAAAATAAGAGGCAGCCTGCGAAGTCGCGCCCAAAGTATGAGGCGCAGATGGGTGGCGTAGTTGTAGCCGAACAAAAGGACTGCGTCTGGCCGCCAGGCGGCGAGCAGGGATGGCAGGTCGGGATTGCGAAGGCCGGAGAAACGATCCGAACCGGGTGCGGGCGATGTGTTGGGGACGAATTCGTGCTCGTATCCGGAGAGCAAATCCACGTCCCAGGCGAAGGTTTTTCCGAACTGGGGGTCATGGGTGGCGTTGACTCCGGCGTTCCAGAGATAGAACACGCGCAGGTTTATATCGGTGTTGGCAGCCAGCCAGCGGAACCACGGGCTGTAATATTGCGTGGGGTGGGAAACCACGATCGCGAGGCGGGATGATTTGGCCGGATCGTTCAATGTGAATCCTCCACGGGGCGTTGGGCCGATGTGCGATAGACGAAAGGCCAGCAGGCCAAGGCAACGGGGACCAAGCTTTGGAAGATGGACGTGATGAGCACGCTGGCGACCATCTCGAAGGAGGCGGCCATGTTCAGGAAAAGGGTGAATACGAGAAAACCTTCGAGGGAGAGCACGGGAAGGTTGGCGGTGCGGTTTTCGACCCAGGCGATGAACACGCCTAAAACAAGGCCGAGGAAAACCGAGCCCAGGTATTGGCCGAAATTGCCTACGGCCTCGGGCAGCAGCCCCCAGGCGATGTAGGTGCGGTAGCTGGAGATGAGATCCTGACGTCCGAAGTGGACGTTGAGCAGGACTTGGCCCTCGTGGGCGCGGGGCTTGTCAGGCCATAGAATACGCGGGACAAGCAGCGGCGGGATCATTGTGTAGGTCGCCCCGTAAAGTGGCTCGATTTTCTGGTTATCCTCGGCATCGAGCACGAAGAGCAGATTTTGGAGATTGTTTACCCTGCCCAGCAGGCTGGTGTCCTTTTTCTGAATTTTTTCAGATGTATTGGGGTCAATATTCTGGGCGGTCATCACATCAATGCTCGCCGAAGCCCACTCAGAATAACGGGTTGGCATCTCGGCTAGGGTGGGCATGGGCACATAGTCTATGTCGTGTGTCCAGTAGCGTTCGCGCATCTCAAATTTACCGAGACTGAAGAAGCCGAGCACGCAGAGGACGATGAGCGTAAACAGCCACGGCACCCGGTTCGACCCCCAGAAAAGACCTATGAAAACGGCAGCCACGAAACTCGTGGAGGCTGACAGCAGCAATGCCGAGGACGTCAGCAGACAGTTGAAAATAAAAAGCACCCAGAAAATACCAGCGTCGCGGGGATTGATCTCCCGTGAACCGATTCCCAGGGCGATAACGAAAAATCCGCAAATGCCCGCAGCGGAAACAAGGGCGTTCACCAGCGAATCCGCCCCGCTGGGCATCGTATCCATCACAATGTCCGTGAGCTTCAGACTGAGCAGGATGCTGTAAAACGTGGTGACTGCGATCAGTCCGTAGCCAATCCGGCGCAGGCCGTTGTTACCTTCGATGGCCATGAGTTTCAGCGAATGAGCCACGGGCGGAGCGGGCCTGAAGGCTTGCATCCCGAAACGCCATCCCCCGGCCAGGGCGACAAAGAAGAGGAACAACTCAAGGCCGGCATGATTTAGATAAGACTCCGGATAGGAGAGCACGATCTCGTTTCGTTGGACGATGGGCAGCGCGTAGGCGACGAGATGCTGGACCGCGAGCATGGGCAACAAGGGCACGCCTATGCCCTGCTGCGCCCACAATGAAAGCACCATGCAGGCGCCTACTCCAACAAATGCAAAGGCGACCTTTCCCGGGGAATGGCTCATCACTAGATAGACCGTGACTAGAACGAAGATGGCCAGCAGGGGTAAAAGCGACCGGGAGATAAGCCGTCGCACGCCCGGGGCCAAGTCGGCCACCTGAGTGTAACGATCGATGCCGCGTCTTTCGTTTGTGATCATGATGCGATGCGCTTCTCATTCGTGCGGCGGCCCGCGCTCCACCGCAACACCGGCATTTCGACCAGCCTATACGACAACCAGGCCGCGCCGACGGCGCAAACCCAGGGCATGATAATGTCGCCCTCGGCCAACCTTCCCGACGGGCTGAGGAAAATTTGCTGCCACAGATACAGGCTGTAGGACACCGTGCCGATCCACGGCAGCACGCCTTTGCCCAGCAAACCTTCCGCCGCCGGAGGGCCCCGGTGATGAAGCCACGCGATGATCCACGCGGCCGCGATCGCATCCAAGGTGAAGCCTGCGACGACAGGAAAGCCGCGCACGGCTTCGCTGACAAAAGGAGAAACGCCAAGCGCCCAGATAGCGGCGCCTAAGGCGACGACCCGGCCGTGGCGAAGTAGTCGGGCACGGACTTGTTCGTTTTGGAGGAGAAGCGCCGTAAGGCATCCGATCATCAAACTGTCGATGGCCGTGTGAAGCATTATGCCGATGTAACCGCGCTGCGTGGGAATGAGGTAATACGTGCCGACGCGCGCGAGCGGGCACCAGATGATGAGCGCCAACGCACACCAGCCGGCGCGGCGCGTTCCCAGCCCTATCAACACTGCGGGCCAGAAAAGATAGAACTGCTGCTCCAGGGCCAGCGTCCACAGATGGCCGAAGGTCCACGCGCCCGAAGTCGACGTGGTAACCCAAAGCCAGCAGCCATAATTCCACGTGTGGGTTGCCGCCGTGAGAAATGAGGACGGGGTGATCCCAAGCGGATACCAAATCTGCAAAATAACCGCGCCGGCCAGAAAGACATAAAAAGCCGGAAGGATGCGGGCCGCGCGCCGACGGTAAAACGCGGCAAGGCTGATTTTCCCCGTTCGTTTCAACTCATCGAGCAAGAGTGATGTGATGAGGTAGCCGCTCAGGACAAAAAACAGCCGCACGCCGAAACTGGCGTTGGCAAACGACCCCAACCACCGGCGAATCCAGGGGGAAAGAGGCTCGTAATTCGCCACGCTGTGCCCGGCTAAAACAAGCAGGATGGCGACCCCGCGAACGCCATCGAATGAGGGAATTCGTTTCATGAAGCGGTTTTTACGAGCACCTTTATGTCCCAGATCACGCTGGCGGGACCTCCCGCTTCGAGGCTTTTGAGGACGGTCGCGTTCCGTCCGATGCGCCGCCAGATGGCGGCGTGGTTGCCCCAGCGGTAAAGCGAGACGATCAAAACGCCGCCCGGCGCGAGCGCCGGCAGGAACGCGGCAACCGTCACACCCGGATCTCGCGCATAACCGATCACTTCGTTGAATACGATGACGTCCCAAGCTTCTCCAGGCCGCCACGTTTCAAAATCGCCGTGGAAAAACCGCGCGTCGGCGAGGCCGAGTTGTTCCGCACGCTGCAGGCCCTCCCCCGACAAATCCACGCCGAGGTAAGCGCCCAGTTCACCGGGTGAAAACTGGGCGGCGAGGCGCCCGCTGCCGCAGCCGACGTCGAGCAGGCGTGGCGGTTGCGCGGCATGCGCGCGGATCAGGCCGGTGAGCGTCTCGTAACGGGGTAGCTCGCGCCCGTCGAAAAAATGATCCCAGTTTCCGCTGCTATATTCCGCATCAAGGGCGGTTTCCGGCACCGGTTTCCCTCCGCCGCGCGGACCGTGGATGAAGCGTTGCGCGAGTCCGCGCAGGATGCGTTGTGGTGAAAAGCGGGGCATCAGACTTCGAGGTAATATTCCTCGGGCTTCGCAAACAATCCCGTGAAATTTGATTTCAGGAGCGGTGTGTCCCAAGGCGGCGTCGGGGCGAATTGCGAACGGTAGGCGGCCAGCGCCTGCTGTTTCAAGAAACCGTAGCCTTTGAAATCGAAACGCACCACGCCGCGACTGGTGAAAAACGGGAGGATAAGCCGCGAGGGATTCCACCATGCCCAAACCACATACTCGTAAAGCCGGAAGGGGCGGGCGTAGCCTTGAAGCGAGCGCTGCAGCAGGACAAACGCGGCTTCATGCTCAGAGCTGCCATCCTTGCGGTAGGCGGTGAATATTTCGTCGGGACGCACGCTCTTTATCAACGCGTGCAGTTGACCGACGACCTTGGCCGATTGTTCGGGAGCAAGCCGGTCGAGGGTGCCGTCGGCCGCATTTAGGAAATGGATGGCCGGGGTCTCCACGCCGAGTTTACGCAGGGCTTCGCGCGCTTCGTTTGCACGCCATGCCGCCACGGCCGCCGGTGTCAGCGTGGGGTGATGGGGATGGGAGGCCCCGCCGTCGGTGATGAAGGCGACGTGGACGGGGTGGCCTTCGAGTCGCTTGCGCGCGATCAGGCCTCCGCAGCCCAGAACCTCGTCGTCCTGATGGGGCGCGATCACGAGGGTGACGGGTTCTCCGTCCGCAGCATAGGGCCGGGCGCGCAGGCGAAGCAGCCGACGGGCAAGCCCGCTGGCGAGCCGGCGGGCCTGATTTTTGACCGCAGGCAGACGGATCGTTCCGAACGTCACGACGGTGGCGAGGAGGCGGAGGGTGCGTGAGAGGCCGGACATGATGCGGGTCACGCCGGAGCGGAAAGTGCGCGTGAGACGAGTGCGGTGAGGCGCGAGCTTTCATGTTCCCAGGAGTATGTTTGTTCCGCGAGCCGCCGTGCGGCGCGTTGCCGGTGCTGCAAGGCCGTGCGATCGGCCAGGAGCGCGTCGAGTGCGGCGGAGAAACGGGCGGTCTCGTGCGTCTCGACGATGATTCCGGCGTCGGGCGCATGCGACAGCACTTCACGCTGGCCGGCGGTGTCGCTGGCTACGACGGCTAGGCCGGCGTTCAGATATTGGATGATCTTGTTGGTGATCGTGAGATCGCGGTTGACGATGAAAGATTGTTCGAGCGCGAGCCCGATGTCGTGACGGGCGATGGCGGATGGCAACTCGGCAGGCGAAACCAGCGGGATAAAACTGACGTGCGACTGGCGTTCGGGTGGCAAGCGGTCGAGGAGGCGCCGTGCATAATCGCCGCGCACTTCGCCGAGCAGCACGAGGCGGCTCGGTTGTCGGGTGAGTTTCCAAGCGGCAAGAAAAAGTTCCAGTCCGCGTCCGGGACCTAGCGTCTGGGAAAACCAGAAAAATGCCGGCGGCTCGCCGGGTGCGCCTGTGCGGGGATCGGGCTGGAGGGGGAAGGCATTGCCGATCACATGGGGACGCCGGCCGCCGTAGCGGGCGTGCAGGGCATCGGCGAGGGCGCGGGAGGTCGTGGTGGTGTGAATGGCGTGATGGAGCAGGGTGTGTTCGGTGCGACGGATCAGGCCGAGCGGACGCCGGGCGTTGTCGTCGGGCAGCAGGTCTTCCGAGTGCCAGTCCTCGATGTCGGCGCAGACGCGGCGGCCGTCCTTGATGAGCCGGGTGCCGACCCAGTGGGGTGCCTCGTTGTGGACGATGACGAGATCGGACGGAAGGCGTCGGGCATGGCTCAGGAGCGCGGCGGCGGGGCCGAGTGCGCCGCCGACGTGGTTTTTGAAAACGCGCGGGATTTGGCGCGCGGCCCACAGGCGGAGGCGCCGCCAAAAGACGATTGGTCGCGGCGTGCCAAATCCCGGAAGCATATCGACCGTTTCTCGGCGGTAGGGGGCGCCGCGCAGGAGTTCGAGGTCGTGTTTTTCAGACGGGGCGTGGTTGCGCACGGTGAGCACGGTTACGTCATGGCCGGCGGAGCCGAGCGCGGAGGCTTCCTTCACCACGCGCGGATTCCGGCAGAGCGGACCGTTGCTGATGATGAGAATGCGGGCGGCGGGCATGGGAGGATTAAGAGCCGTGGCGATTTCCGAGCCAAGAACGTAGCACGAGGGCGGCACGCCAGCCGAATAGTCGGCAGGTTGTTTTGAAACCCCGGCCGCCGCGCGGAAGCAGGTCCGAGCCGCCGAGCGCGGACGCCTGCGTCAATGCCTCGCGGGCCAGGTCGCGGCAATTGGGGTAAAAACTGAAGGCGTAATTCTGGAGAAGATTTGCTCCCAGCCGACGGGTGCGCGGGCTGTTTTCTACGGCGAGGAGATGGGCGATGGCGAGCTGGTTGGATAAAAGGCCGGAGGCGAGGGCGGTGCGGTTTTTGGTGCGCGAAAGGCTGTCGGCAAGGCCGGAGCGGTAGTAGAGGCGTGCTTCGGGTGTGAAGACGATTCCCCGGCTGTTCAGGACAAGGCGGGTGAAAAATTCAAAGTCGTTGATGAGGCCGAGACGTTCGTCCCAGCCGCCGGCGCGGCGGAGGAGTTCGCGGGGCAAAAGGAAGAGTGCGCATTGATACATGGGCTCGGTGTCGGTCCAGGTTTCGACGATCCAGTCGAGGGGCGGGCTGTCGTGCCAGCCGGGGTGAGGCGTGAAGACGGCTTGGTCGGGATGGTCGTAAAACCGGCCCCACGTGCCGTAGGCGACGCAGCCGGGGTGGTTGGCGAGGGCGGCGACTTGGGCGGCGATCATGCATGAGGACATCACGTCGTCTGCGTCGAAAAACTTCACGTAGTCGCCGCAGGACTCGGCGAGGCCGCGGTTGGCGGCGGCGGACTGGCCCTGGTTGGTCTGGGTGATCACGCTAATACCGTGTCTGACGCGGTAGGTTTCGAGGATGGCGGGCGTGTCGTCGGTGGAGCCGTCGTCCACCACGATGAGTTCAAAATGCGGGTAGGTCTGGGCGAGGGCGGAGTCGAGCGCGGCGGGGAGCCAGCGGGCGGCGTTGAATGCCGGCATGACGATGGAGACGAGTGGGACTTCGCCGTTCATGGTGATGGGGCCGACTCCAGGCCGAGGGATTTTTCGAGCATCATCTGGATGCGATTGGCGGAGAATTCTTCGGAAGCGAGCGAGCGGGTGGCGTCTGCTGCGGCGTGCCAGGCCGCCGAATCGGTGAAGAGTTTGCGAGCGCGGGTTAGACCGTCGATATCGTCGTCTCCGCTAATGTAGGTCGCCCACTGCCGGCTCAGCGCCCATCGGCCAAGGGGGGAGTGCGGCGGAGCCTTCAGGATGATCGGCAGGCCGGTCTGGGCGAAGTCGATGAATTTGCTCGGGAATGAAAAACGTGAGTAGCTGCCGTCGTTGTCGGGTTGGAAAACGAGCAGGGCGCGGCATTTGTTTTGTAGGAGAAGAAGGGCTTCCCGGTTGTCCGGCAGGCGGGGCGCACACTGGAGTCGGGCGGAGGCTATTTCCGGTGAACCGCCCAGAGCGAAGACCGCCGGACCGAGCGCGAGCGCCTCGCGGATATAGGAATCAGGCAGGCTGCCGGCGATGCCGAGACGGTCGGAGAAGGGGAGCTGGCCGGGTAGGACGAGCGGCGGGGGGATCGGATCCTCCCCGATAGGGAGAAACACATTGGCAACCACACCGAACCGGGCGGCAACGGCGGCGGAGAGTTCCTCGGTGACCACGTTGACCGAGGCCGCTGCGCCGAATGCGTCGGCAAAAACGGCGGCGCGTTCCTCGCTCCAGAGATCATGAACGAGGAGATGCAGGCTGGCTCCGGAACGGCGGGCGAGGGCGGCGGCGATGACAGGTTCCTCGGCATGAGAGCAGCAGAGGATGGCGTCGTCCGGCCCCAGTTTCAGGGAGCGGGTGAGCTGGTTGGCCCGCAGCAGGTGATTGATTTTCAGCGAGCGGGGCAGCCAGCGTCGGACAGGGGGGAAATACCAGCAGCGCCTGGGCATGAGATGCAGTATCACGCCTGTTGGAGGCGGCTCGGATGGCGGCTCGAAGTGGCAGCAAACAACATCGACGCGGTGGGTGAGCCGGGCGAGATGGCGGCGCAAAACCGGCTGGCTCTGGATGCCGTGACCCGGAGGTGTCGAGCAAACAAATACCACTCGGCGCGGGGGGATCACGCGGGGACCGGAAGCGGACGGGCTCATGCGTGGTGGCGGCGTTTGAGGCGTTCGTAGAGGCAGAACGGGTGGAAGCGGGCGTTTTTGTCGCGTTTGTCCGCACGCCAGCATTCGTTGTGCAAATGCACGGCCCGCGTGCCTTGGCGGATATAGCCGGCGCGGAAAACCGGGGAGAATAATTGCCTGAGGAAATATTTTATCTGGCGCAGCAGGTTTTTAACGCAGACGAGGTTCCCTTGGTAGGCGGTCAGGAAAATCTGCTGCTGGGGGTAGGGACAAAACTCCCACCAGGGCGCGAGATGGGATTGCAGGGACTGCTCGCGCATGAGGCGCTGGATAAGATACGGCCCGATCTGGCCAAACGAGAGATCGCCCGCCTGCATGGCTTTCTCGGCTTCGTCGCAGAGATGGGCCATGACTGGATGGCCCGGAGGCACATGGATGGCGCAGCAGTTGGCGCAGGCTCCGCCTTTGCCTTCGAAACTGGATGCAAACCACAAGCCGTCTGGCGGCGGCAGTCGCCTGATGGAAACGAAATCCATGTCGAACCACCAGCCGCCCCGCTTGTGCAGAAGATGGTAGCGGAAGAGGTCGGAAAAATTGGCGTAGCTTCCCTTGCCGAAGCCCTTTGCGTTGGTAAAAATCCGTTCGCGCGGGAGAATCTCGCAACCGTCCATCAGGCGCACGCCGACCGGCACGCCGGCAACGTCGCCGTAGGTGTAGAGATTTACGTCGTAGCCGTGGTCGAGGAAGGAGCGCAGGCACAATCGCTCCATGGTGGAGAGTGATCCTCCGATCCAAAGAAACTGGGCGGTTTGCCGGGCGTCGGTCAAAGGGAGTGAGTCAGCGCGTGTCGCCAGGCTTCCTGGAAGTAGCCGCGTTTGGCGGTGTCCACGTAATGGTGCATGACGGCGGTCGGTGCGGTGATTTCGGAGGGGCGGGGCAGGGTGACGTAGTCGCCTTTCGGCGCGACGATGCATCCGCCGGCTTCGCGCGCCACGAGCATGGCGGCGAGGGCCTGCTCCAGGTAATAGCTGGTGTTTTCCTTGGCGTGAAGTTCGGCGCACCAGCGTTCGAGCTCGTCCCAGTCGAGGGAGTCGCTGCGCAGGCCGCACAAGCCGACGTTGACGAGCGGAGGGATGAGCGCGCCGGCAAGTTTTTCCAACAGCGGGCGGGAGTAACCGTAGGACTCGGCGCAGTCCACGGCGTGCAGCGGGCGATCGGGCGCGGCGAGCCATGACAGCAGGACGTCCGGTCTGCGGAAGAAAAGAAGGTCGGAGTCGATGACGAGTTTCCAACCGCGCGAGCCGAGGTGGACGTCTATGAGTTTCCGGATGTTGGGGTAGTTGAGCCAGCGCTCGTGAAGCACGGGGTAGCGGTCGGCGGGGAGCAGGCGGTCGAGGCGCGCACGGAGTGTGGCGCTTTCGTGGAAGACGACGGGCAGGCCGAGGCGTTGCAACCAGGCGCGATGCTGTTCGTCGAGTGATCCGTCGTCGTAAATTTCGGCGCGCACGGCGACGCCGGCGTGGCGTGCGAAGGTGTGCAGGCAAAACGCCGTCTGATACCAAAACCGCCGACCGGTCATGAGGTGCAGCACGCAGTCGTCCGGCGCGGCTGGCAGCGAGAGCGGCGCGAGGGTGGCGGCGGCGGCTTCCATTTCCCCACGGCCGCGCTCGGTTGCCCGCATGACGAACGGTCCTCCGTGACGCAGGCAATTTCTAACCGCGCCGACGGGGCGGTGGTAGAGTTGGTAGGCGATCCGGCCGGGGAGACTCATGGGGAAGGCGAGTGGTGTTTATCGGGAGGACATTGGACCGGAGGCTGCGCCTGCTTGTCCAGCAGGAGGGGGGCCGTGCACAGGCGGGCGATTTTGGTGTTTTGACAAAACCAGAGCCACACTTCGGACTTATTCCGTTTAAATAGAAGTCCACCGAGGTTGTCGGCGGGGTGCCGACCGAAGTTGAGGATAAACCGCAACCAGTCTGCCGGCCGGGCGGGTTTGAGAAGACGGGGGCGGCGCAACGCGATCGCGGTCAGAAAAAGCAGATTGGTGTTTCGCGGAGTCTGCTCCCGGAGCCGCGCCCAGAACGCGGTGAGGCTGGTGTCATCCACGGGGACGGCTTCGAGGAACGAGGTGGTTTGCAGCAACCGGCTCTGGAGCCAGCGGACACGGCTTTTGCTGCGGGAGGTTTCGAGGGTCAGCGCGAAATTGGCGAGCGGGGTTGGCAGGAGAATCAGTTCGCCGGTGGCGGCGCGTTCGCGCACGGGTTCGATGATCGAAAGCGGCGTGCTTGCGGCCACGGACATCGGGCTGAAGGCGAGCGGGCGGAAGATCATCGCGCCGTTCGAGTGCAAACCGTCGAAAGCCTGGAGAGCCTCGGGCCAGCGGAACACGCGCGGCCTGGTTTCGCCGCTGTCTGGTGTTGCCCAGATCGTATGGCCGGTGTCAGTCCAGCCGCCGTCGGTTTCTTCGCGCCAGACATGCATGTTGGCCCAGATCATTGAGGCGGTGGGATGCGCTTGGATGACCGGGAGGGCGGCGGCGAGGAAACCGGGTTCCCACCAGTTGTCGTCCTCGAGAAGGCTGGCGTAAGGCTCGGGGCCGCCGGCGAAGACGTGATTGAAACTTTGGGTCGGGCCCCAGTTGGCAAGGTGCGGATGAATCGTGATGCGCGGGTCGGCGGTGCGTGCGACGAGTTCGGCGGGGAACGGGTCGTCGGGGTCGTCGTTGTGGAGTTCGCACACCCAGTCGGTGAACGTCTGCGCCAGCAGGCTGTCGAGCGAGCGTTGCAGGAGCCGGTTGCGCCGGTAGGTGAGCAGGAAAATGCGGACGACGGCCATGGTTAAACGAGATCAACCAATGCGCTGGAAGACTCGGTTGTGGCCGATGTTGAGGATATTGACGAAGCCCAGCGGGGCGAGTTCGGAAAGCGCGGACGTAACCTCGGGATAGCCCTTCCAGAAGGCGGTGCCGGGCAGATCGGCGGCGGCGTCGTCGGCCACGAGCCAGCCGCCGGGCACGACCTTGGCGCCGAAGGTGGCGAAGTCGTGGCGCGCGCCGGCCTCGCGGTGGTCGCCATCCACGTAGATGATTTCGAAGCGGGCGTCGGAAAGGTTTTTCAGAATGGCCGGGTCGGTCGAATAGCCTCGGTGCAGGCGGACGGTGTCGAAGGAGAGCCCGTGGTGGGCAAAGTGGGCGCGGACGACGGCCTCGTAGTCTTCGTTGACGTAAAAATTCCCGGTCTTCACCTGCTCGCGATAGTCGCGATCCAGCCGGTAGCGGAGACGGCTCCAGAGGTTGAGCGGAGGCGGCGGGTTGCCGGCGAGGGGAGTGAGCGCGTGGATTTCGGCGGAGAGCTTGAGTTCGCGGGCGAGGAGCGACCAGAGGGAGACGACCTGGCCCTTGAAGACGCCGATCTCAAGGCAGCGCACGTTCGGAAATTTCTCCGCCGCCGCCTGCAGAAGGAGAAGCCACATATAGTGGAAGGCGGGGTCGCCGTAGCCGAGCTTGTGCTCGTCAACATGGCGACGGTGCGCGGCGAGAAGGGGCGTGGCGGCGGTCTGCGCGGTGAAGTGATGGAAAACCGCGTCGTTGCCCTCGGCCGTGTTGGCGTAAGCGGCGACGTGGCCCGCCAATGTTTCAGGGTGGTTCATGTTTTTGTGGAGGGGCGCAGCGTCAGGTCGTGAATGCGTTTGGCCAGCCGCCAGCCGGTGACGCGGGCGAGCCGCCTGAACGTGGGGCCTACGGGCATGGGGAAGGTGGTGCCGCCGAGCGCGCGCATGCGGACCTCGGCGGCATCGGCGAGCGCGGGTAGCGCGGGGTAAACCAGAAAGGCGATCCGCTGCCAGCCGTTGGCGGCGGCGTTTTTCGCGCGGGAGCTGCGACCGGCGGCGGCGAGCAGGCGGTCGCAGTTGAGTTCGTTGGATTTCCAAAGGGAGCGCAGGGAGACGGCATCGACGCGGCGGCTGAGGCTGCCGGCGACACCCGAACGATAATAGGTGCGCGATCCCGGGCAAAAAAGAATGCCGGCGGAGGCGAGCATGACGCGGTTGAAATATTCGCCGTCGTCATTGAGCGAGAGCGTTTCGTCCCATGGGCCGGCTTCATCAAGCAGGGCGCGCGGGCAGAGCCAGGCGGCGGGCTGCATCATCCAGCCTGCCTCGTAGTGAAGAAGCTGGAATTCGAGGCCGCTCAAATCGCGCCAGGTGGGTTCTCCGGCAAACTCAGCCTTGGCGGGATCGTCGGTGAACCTGGCCCATTCGCCCGACGCCATGTGGAGGAGCGACGCGGAGATCAGGCGCTGCATCTGGAGCGCGATCTTGTCGGGTGCGATGAGGTCGTCGGCGTCGAGAAACTGGATGAAGTCACCTTTGGCGGCGGCGAGGGCGGCGTTGCGTGCAGCGCTGGCCCCGCGATTGGGCTGCGTGATAAGCTTCACTCCGCGGCCGGCGTAGCGGGCGACAACGTCGGCGCTGTCGTCGCACGAGCCGTCGTCCACGACGATGATCTCGGTGCGGGCCCAGGTCTGCGCGAGGGCGGAGTCGAGCGTCGCGGCGACCCATCGGCCGGCGTTGTGGCAGGGGATGAGGATGGAAACGAGCGGGGGCATGATCATCGACGTCACGGATGAGAGGCCGTCACGGGTTTTTCGTGAAGGACGGAATCCAGCCATGAGCCCTGATAATAAAGGCGGCAATCACCCTCGTCGTGGAAACGCCAGGCTGACTGGTCGTAGGAAACAAACGAACTGAGGATGGCATAGATCTGTTCGGCCGAGGTGGCGGCTGATTTGACGATGAGCAGGTTTTCCACGCGGCCGTGGTAGCGAGTTGCGCGTAGTTGCGCCGGGTTTTCCTGCTCGGCATGGGTGCGGATGGTTCGCACACGCGAAAAATCGAGCGCGAAGCTTGGCGAGGTAACGTAGAAAATGGCGGTGCCCGGATCGGGCGCGTTCAGATCGAGCGAATGGAGGAGAATGGTCGCCGATCGGGAGATCCCACCCTGCGTGAAGCCCCGCGCGCCCACGTTGTCGGTGCTCCGAATGTAGCGGGCGCGATTGACGAAGCCAACAAGTCCGTAAAGCACCGCAAGCAAGGCGGCGCCAATCAGGATACGGCGCAACCAAGCGTTGCGTGTCATCCAGCCAACCTGCACCAAACCGGGAATAAGGACGATGGCGGCGGGGCGGAAATGCCGGTCGTCTATGCTGATTGATGCTCCCCGATAATACAGCCAGGCGAACAGCACGGCGTAGCCGGTGACAAACCCCAGCACCATTCCCCGGTAACGGGCGCCGGGGGCATGTTTCCAGGCAAGCGCATACAGGGCGACGGCGGGCGCGGCGAGCAGGCAGAGGAGGCCTCCGAGTTGGTCCCAGCTTGCGAGCAAAGGAGCGCCCGGGAAAAACACGGCGCGGGAAATCAGCGATCCGAATGCGCCGGTCGCCAGCAGCGGCCCTGTGAAACTGAATCCGGCGGCGAGAGGCAATGCGCATACAATCTGGCCCGCCTCGCCCGGCGTCGGGCCGCGCGACAAGAAGACTATCCACAGGACGGCGTAAAATACCGCGAAGCCTGCGCCGAGCGCACCCGCCAGCCGCAAGGCGCGGCCATTGATCCGCCACGGCGAACTGTCGCGCCCCAGCCACAGGCCTGCGCATAGTGCGATGGCGACCAAGGGAAACGACAACTTGAGAAATGCCCCGATCAAAAACAGCGGCGGAAGCGCGCCCAGCAGTGCGAGCGGTTTATCCGCCAGCCGCGTGGCGGCCCACGCGATCCAAGGAAAACCCGCGAACAAGGCGAGTTCGCCGCCGTTGAACATGCCGAAGAGAAACGACGTGTGCCAGCCGAGGCCGATGAGCGCCACGGAGACCATGACCACGTGCTCGGAAAATCCCCACGTCTTGAAAAGACGCCAGCAGCCGGCGAGGCCGGCCAGTATGCCTGCGAACGTGACGATGATGACCGCTTCGCCCAGTCCGAGGCCCGCAAGCGTGAGCAGTCCGGCGGGCATATACTGGCCGGGGCTCCACCACGTGCGAAACACCTCGCGGCTTCCCGCGATGTTCGCGGGGTCGGGTTCGACATAACAGTTCCAGGCCGCGCCGACGCGCATGGAATCCCAGATGTGAAAGCCGGCGGCAGAATCGGCCCACACCATAGGGCGGGCGAGGAACATCTCGATGGTGGTGCAGGCCGCCACCAGCAGGATCACGGCCGACCAAAAAAGGAGAACGCGAGGACGGGCCGCGGTTTGGCCGTTAAGACTCATGGAGGAGGCAGGGCGGCGAGCAGTCGTTGGAAGGCCGCGTCATCCATCGTGCGGTTCGTTTCGTAAGGGGTGTTTTGATGGCGCTTCAAAAGGCGGGCGGCGTTTACCGGTCCCAGCACGGAAGCGATCAGTTGGAAGCCGCGGCCTCCGAGGTCGGAAAGTTTCGGATGGGGCAGCAATTTCCGGAACAGGGAGAGTTCGCGCGCCTGGAACTCCGGGGAGAAATCGGGCGGAAGTTTGCGCCAGCTCAGGAAGGCAATCCTGCCAAGCAGCTCGCGGGCGAGGCGGGCCTCGGGCGTGTCGGTCGGGCAGCCGCGTGCGAATGCCTCCATGCTGGCGAGGGAGGCCACACCCAGCCGTTCCCAGTTGTTGGTGAGACGGGCCCCGGGGTGCGCGCCGATGATGGTGTGGGGGCCGGGCACGCGCACGACGCGGCCGGGCCGGGGCGCGGCGTTTTGATAAAACCAGATCTCAGCCACGGCGTTGTAGAGCGGTGAAGGAGGGAAGAAGGCGGTTTCGACGATGTGGCGGATGTAATCGGTGCGGAAAATCGGCGAGTGCGGGGCGGGTTGCACGACGATGAAGAACTCGGCGGCGGTGGTCGCATCCATAAGCGGCCCGAGGCGGCTGATGGACAAGGCGTCGTAGTCGCCCTGCAGGGTGGTGTGCGCGTGGTCGGAGTAGCTGATTTCCGACCCGGTGGCGCGCATGGCGTCGAGCTGAAGCCGGAATTTTTCAACGCTCACGATGTCGTCCGAATCGAGGAAGAGCACATGGGCGCCGGTGGCGTGCTTCAAGCCGGTGAGGCGCGCGAAGAGCAGCCCCTGATTTTCCTGGCGGATGATTTTCTCCGGACGGTAGCCAAGGCTGGCGATGGATTCGGCGGCGGGCGTCGTGGATCCGTCGTCCACGACTATGACCTCGACGGACAGTCCGACGGAGGCGCGGCGCACGCTTTCCAGCGTGTAGCGGATGAGCTCACCCCGGTTGTAAACGGGAATGATGACGGAGAGGTCGGGGGGCGCGGAGGTCACGTCGAGGCAGGGAGGTATCAAAGGCCGAGGGCGGCCTTCAGGCAGGCATGGAGTAGTGCCGGGGGGAGATAAAAATCGGCAAGATAGGATCGCGGTGCGTCGTGTGAAGGAGGCTCGCCCATGATGAGATGGAGGGTGCGTCCGCCCGAGACCGTCATGGTTGTGTGATAGGGCTGGGGGGGAGTATCCGACGGATAGATGACGATGACGTGGGCGCCGGCGGGCGCAAAGGCCAGGTTCGCCATGTTGGAACCGTCGATGCCGGCGACGACTTCCGCCTGTGCGCAAGCGGTGGGCGCTTCGGCGGAGGCCGGGTCCAGAATGATGAAACCGTAATCACGCAAAATCATCTCGACCTCGTCGAGGTTTACGGGGTTCCGCCTAAAGCCGCGCCGACTGAGATAAACACGGGGACATTTTTCAACCGGACGCCGCAAGGGCGCGGCGAGGTCACGCAAAAACGTCGCTCCAAGGGGGGCGATCGTGCCGATCGCGCCGGGAAACTGGGTGCCGATGATAAGATCTGCTTCATAATCGTGCGTCTCGGAGTAATTGAGGATGCGTTCGCGAGGCAGCGGCAGCAGCGAGCAGATAAC
This sequence comes from Verrucomicrobiota bacterium, assembly GCA_025361935.1. Taxonomy (GTDB): domain Bacteria; phylum Verrucomicrobiota; class Verrucomicrobiia; order Opitutales; family Opitutaceae; genus Rariglobus. Next base: position 13,859 of record JANYJB010000073.1, on the reverse strand, counting down.
TTCGGTCGCGGGAGTTTCCATGCGCGGCAGGTAAATCCAATCGGCCGCGGCCAAGTCCACGCCGGCCTTTCTCAGCAAATGCCAGCGGAGCAGGCCATCGTGGATCAAGTGGCCGTAGCTGCCGGCGGCAAAGTCGGTAGCCAGGGAGACACAGGTGCCCGGCAGGCGGTGCAGCGGGCGGGTGAGTTTGCGGGTGTAGGGCGGGTTGGCGGCGATCGGGCGGGGATGGACGCCGCTCCAGAAACTCGCGTCGTAGAGAAAACGGTCGCGGCGGCTCACGATTAAGCCTTCCGCGCCCAGAAGGCGAGCGTTGGGCAGGGTAAACACGCAGGTGGCGGGTTTGGCCGCCGTGAAGTTGTTGACCGGCGGCGCGGTGAAATGGCCGTAGAGCGCGGGCTGCGGAGCCGACAGGGTTTCCGCCGGCTCCGTCTCGATGACCGTGCCGCCTTCGTGCGGAACGATGTCGCGGATGAAACCGTGATGCCGTGGCGGGCCAAAGGAGCGCGAACTGCCGGGGAGAAAATAGGCGGCGCCGGGTCCGATGGGCAGCGAGCGAAGCTTTGATCTGAGGTAATTGAGCATCGGGAGGGTAGTCAGCCTCTCGGCGTGGCGTTGCTGACGATTTGGGCGTAAAGCTCAGCGCTGTTGCGTGCGAAGACGTCGCGTGAAAAACGCTCCACAGCGGAGCGTCGCGCTTGTGCTCCGAGCAGCGCGCGGAGCCCGGGATCGAGGCAAAGGCGGAGCAGGGCGTCGCGGAGGCCCGCGATGTCATCCGGCTCGGCCAGAAGGCCGTTCACGCCGTCGGTGACTACCTCGGGGATGCCGCCGGCGCGGCAGCCGATCACGGGTTTCCCCCAAGCCATCGCCTCGACATAGATGAGGCCGAAGGATTCGTAGCGCGAGGGCGCGACAAAAACATCGCAGTCACGGTAGGCCGCGAGGAGCGTGGCGGCGTCGGCTTTTCCGTGAAAACGCACGCGTTCACGGGAGATGAGGGGGTTTTCGCGCCAGAAGCGTTGCTGCCAGTAATCGTTGGCGTCGTGGCCGACCAGATCGAAGGTGGTTGCGGGAGCGAAGGCCAGCACGGCGGGAATCGCGGCGAGGAGGACGTCGATGCCCTTGCGGTGTTCAAAACGGCCGACGTAGAGCACACGAGGAGGATAATCATGTGATGTCGCAGGCAGTTCGGAGTCCGGCGGCATGGTGATGCCGAGGGGAACCAGATGGACGGACGACGGGGGGAGGTTCCATTGACGGATCATTTCGCCGCAGTGCAAGGCGGTGTGGGTGAGCAGCGCATCGCTGCGGCGGACGATCTCGTGTTCCCAGCGTTGTTCACAGCGGTCGAGCCAGCGTGAGGGGCCGGCGTTGTGGGCGACCAACTGGGCGGCGGTGGTGGCGACGCGGGTGATGACGGGAGGGTGGTGCTTGCTGCGCAGCAGGAACAAGGGGAGCAGGCCGCTGCTGCTCGTCTCGATGCAGTCAAAGGGTTCCGCGGCGTGGGCTGCGCGGAGGGCGGCGGAGGCCTGGCGGGATTTCCACAGCCAACTGGCGGCGGTGTGCGCCTGCCAACGCCAGCGAACAAGATGATGCAGCCAGCGTGGGATGGTTTCGTCAAATGTCACGAAGCGCACGCCGGGAAACGCCTGAGGCGCGGGGGCGTCGGACGCGGGCCGGGCGGTGATCACGCGGACGGAATGACCTTGGGCGGCGAGCCCGACGGCGAGATCGGCCATGTAGGAGCCTATGCCTCCGTCGAGGGCGTTGAAGCCCCGGCAGGCGGGGGCGAGCAGGCCGATGTTTGACGACATGGGGTTTATCGGGCGGCGTGGTTGCCCGCCTTAATCAGCCGTTTGATCTCGGTGGCGAACCTGTTTTCGGCCTGCGCCGGGCGGAGGGGCGGCGGCGGGATCGGCAGGGAGGTCCGGGCCAGTCGTGCGAATTCCTCCGGCGTCTCGTAAACATACATGCCGGGCGCGCCGTGCTGGTCGCGGGCGGCATTGGGATTCGAGATGATCGGCAGGCCGGAGAGCAGGGCTTCGGGAATGCGCGTGACCGCGCCGGCGCCGCCGTAGGTGTGGATGAGCAGGGCGGAGCAGGTTTCCTGCAACTCGACCAGACGCGCCCTGCTGACGCCGCCCAGAATTTGGATGCCGGGGGCCAGTTCGTCGGCGAGCACGACATCTGATTTCGGGCCCACCACGACGATGCCCTGTTCGGGCATGCGGCCCTGTTTGAGGTGCCGGAGTTGTTCTCTCATGCCGCGCGCGGTGGCGGGGTTAAAGGCACTGCCGACCAGGAGAAGCGGCCCGCGCACGCAGCCTTGGGCGTCGGCGATCGCCGCGCGCTTGGCGCGGATGCGGAGGCACTCCTCGGCGAGCGTGGTGTCGGGAAAATACGGGAGATAATGCGGAGAAAGCCCGCGCGTTTCCAGCAGCCAACGTTCTTCCTTGGAGATGGTGAAAACCGCGTCGGCGAGCGCGAGACGTTTTACTTCGCCGGAAAGGTCGGCGAAGGGATCGTAGGCTGCATCTGCGAAAACCTGGTCGCTGACCAGGGCTTCAAGATTGTGGGGCAGGGCAACGACTTTGTAGCCGGCCTCCTTGGCAAGCGTCGGCAGGAGGGTGTCGTAGGTGGTTTCCCACAACAGGATGCGAGCGCCGTCGTGTGAGGCGAGGGCGTCGCGATAAAATGCGGCGCGATAACCGAGTAGGCCCGTGCCGGCTCCGTCCACCGAGGCGTGTTTTCCGAAACGAGCCCTCATCGCCAGGCCGCCGAGCCAGATGCGGGCGCGCGACACGGTGGCGGGGGGGCGCATGTCGTTGAGCGTGTAGCCCGCCTGAAGGCACAAGTCGCGGATCTGGGCGCTGCGTTTTTCGGGACCGGTGCCGTGCGAGTCGCTGGGGAATCGGGTCCAGCGGAGCAAGGTGGGAGATGGGGACTTCATGGTGCGGATGAAATTATCATTGCGGAATCAACCAAAACGCCGGCCCCATCTGCGCAGAGGTTCCTCTAGGAAGCGGTGGCTGGCCGCCGCGATGGCGACTGCCAATACGGAGTAATAAATAAAGCGAAGGGGCTCGTTTAGCATGTGAGTGTATCCGGTCGTGTGCCGCAAAAAAGAGGGGCCGAACCAGTGCATGAAGTTATGGTAGATATAAATCCCGTAGCTTATTCCCCCAAGGTAAACCAACGTCGGTCGGCTCAGGCAGCGGGCGGTGAAGCCATCGGGTTTGCGGAGCATGTAGACGATCAACACGGCGAAGCCCGCAGCCTGAATCAGCGGGTCAAAAACCACCCAACACGCGGGGAAAACACCGCCGGTGGATTTCAGCACGGCGCCGTAAACAAGCCAAGCGACCGCGGGCACGAGCAGCAACCGCAGGCGGAGCAAGGTCGCTATCCGATCAAGCCATCCTGAATGATGTCCCCAGGCAACCGCCCCTCCGATCGCGAAAAAATCAAGGCAGCAGGGCAGGGGAAGATAGACGAATCCAAGATAGCTGCATCTCAGAGCGATAATGAGCTCCCTGCTCATGGGCCCGGCCAGCATCACGGTCAAGAGGACTGGATTCAGCCACCGCTTCGGAGTGAAGAAAATCACGAAGGGCCAGAAGAGGTAGAACTGCTGTTCGACGGCTAGAGTCCAAAAATGCGACAACATTCCGGGCCAGCCTTGAACGTGGAATACATACTGGTTGGTGGCCATGAACACATGCCACCAGATGGTCTCGCGGGTCGGCGCCACGTTGAAGGCGCAGGCGACTGCCAGCGCGAAAAAATAAACGGGCCAGAGGCGGAAGATGCGCCGGATGAAAAACGCGCGCAGGCCGGAGCCGACGGTCAGACGGCCGGACTCGATTTTGATGCGCGCCTCCAGCAGCAGGCGCGTGATGAGGAATCCGCTCAGGACAAAGAAAAGGCGCACGCCCCATTGCCCCCACTCGGCAAACTGGTTGAGCGTGGGGGAAAAATGGTTAAGGAACACGCCGACGACCGCGACACAGCGCAGCCCGTCGAGCGCCGGCGAGTAGAATCCGGTCGAGCGGCTGTCGGCGGGCGAGACCTTTCCCGTCGCCGGATCGGGCGGAAAATCGAGCAGTGCGGCGGAGGCGGACGAGGGCGGGGTCATGCGAACGGCGCTCTCAGTGGGAGAGATGTTTTTCGAGCGCGAAGAGCGCGTTGCAGAACTCGGCGCTCTGGCTGTAGCGGGAGCCGTATTGCTCGTAGACGCCGATCAACCAGAAGCCGTGCGGGCGCAGCCGGTCGATGAGCTCGGGCAGCGGGGTGAAGCGTGGGTTATCCGGCATTAAGCCGGCTTCGACGACGATGTAGTCTATCGCACCGGTTTCAAGCAGGGGCGAGGCACCTTGCAGGACGGCCATTTCAAAGCCTTCGACGTCGATCTTGAGCAGGTCGATGTGGGTGATGTCATTCCTCTCGCAAAAAGCGGCCAGGGTATCGAGTTTTAGCCGCACTTTGGGGCTGTTTACACCGGTGGTGCGGCTCAATTCTGGAACCAAGGAGTTTTGGTCGGAGCTTTCGTGTAGTTGTATCCAGGTTTCGCCAGCATGGTCGGCGAGCGCGAAGGCGTGGCATTGAACGTTTGCATAGCCTTGGGTGCTGGCCTGCAGCTCTGCAAAGGTGGATGGAACGGGTTCGAACGAGTGGATCGTGGCCGCCGGGAAAAGCGAACGAAGCCGGCCGACAGTCTGTCCAACGTTTGCGCCGACGTCGAAGATGACGCGGGGCCGCCACTGTGGCCAGTGAGAGCGGATCGATTCAAAGGCGTCCGTCCCCTTGGGCAGGTGAGGCCTCCGGTAGATCTCGTAGCCGGTGGCGGACAGCAGGCGTCTGAGGGTGTTTTTGAAATGGCGCAATAAACTCATGTCGCGAGTTCTGCCCAGAGGTTTTGCTCCGGGATTGTTTGTCCAAGAATGTAGGGTGCGCCGGTGACGTCCCGAATAGTGTAACCTTGTTTTTGAAGCCACGATGGCAGTCCATCTGGAAGTCCGTAGTCGAACGCATCGGGCACGTATTCGAAAATAATGTGGCGCGGGCGAGTAGCTGTGCCGGCGAGAAGGGATGAGAGCGCGCGGGCCTCGAAGCCTTCCACGTCGATTTTCACCAAGTCGAAGGTCGATGGAGGGATAAGCCCGACCACGTCGGCAAAGGGCCGGACGGCGACATGGATGCCGGAGCCGCTGTCGCAGGGGTCTTTTGGTGAGGCAAGATGGGAGCCTCCGGTGTTCCCGTGGGCCGCCACCAAGCGCATGATTCCGTGCTCGTCGGACAGAGCGACGGTGCAGACATCAATGTTGGACAGCCCGCTGCAGGCTGCGTTTTCGAGCAGGGCGGCGCAGTTGGCTGGCGTGGGTTCGAACGCGAACACGCGTCCGCCGCGTGAAGCGAGTTCCCGGGCCGCGCGCAGCGAATATTGGCCGTGATGGGCGCCGATGTCCAAAAAACCACCGGCCTGCTTCAGCAAGCGGTGGAAGAGTCGCAGAGTGACGCGTTCGTAACCTCCTTGAAACAGGATCTCGCGTTGAACGTAATCCTGATCGTCGAGATTCATTACGACTCCCGAGATGACTTCCATCCGAACTTTTTGAATCATCAAAAGACGCTTCAACCAGTCGATGATGCGCAAGCGACCCGGGTGCTCGGCGGCGCGATAATAACGGCCGATCAAGCGATGCCGCCAAGGAATCGCCGGGGGCGGAAAGACACGAGATGAAACCATGGGGTGTTGTCGGATGCGGCTTTTCGGTTCGCCGTCCTGCGGCGAATCCGCATCAGCGGGCAGCAGGGATGGGCAGGGCGGCGGCGTGCCACTTCAACTTTGGGCGCAGGCAGCCGCTGATGGCGCCGCCGTATTGCTCGCGGCCCGCGCCGGTTTCATGAACCGCAAACACGATCGCGTCGCGCACCACCACCTCGTGCAGGGTGACGTTGGCCATAAGCATGATGGTGACGGAGTAGAGGCCGTCGTTGAAAAAATCCGCGGGAAATTCCACGCGATGCTGGTAGCGGCCGGGGTCGAGTTCGTGGCTGGGCGGGCTGGAGGAGAAAACGAGCACGCCGTGCTTGTCGCTCACTTGTATGTTGGAGGTGACCATCTGGCGGTGGTCGAGAACCTCGAACTCGTATTCTAATTCGACGGGGCGGTCGATTTCAACCTGGGTGCGCACCTCGCCGTCGGAGCGCAGGCGGGCGGCGCAGAGGCGCATGCGCTTGGTGCCCGCAGCGGGGTTGTCGCGAGTCCAGGTGACATCGGCGACGGATTCCTCGTGGTCGGCGATGTAGCGCTGGACGATGTGTTCGGGCTCGCCGTCGGCGACTTTGGTCCCGCCGGAGAGCATGATGGCGCGGGAGCAGAGGTTGGCCACGACTCCCATGTTGTGGCTCACGAAAAGAACGGTGCGGCCGTGGCTGCTCACGCTGCGCATCTTGCCGAGGCATTTTTTCTGGAACTGGGCGTCGCCCACGGCGAGCACCTCGTCCACGATGAGGATTTCCGGTTCCAGATGGGCGGCGACGGCGAAGGCGAGGCGCACATACATGCCGCTGGAGTAGCGTTTCACCGGGGTGTCGATGAACTGCTCGATCTCGGCGAAGGCGACGATTTCGTCGAACTTGGCGCGCACCTCGGCGCGGGTCATGCCGAGGATCGCGCCGTTGAGGAAGACGTTGTCGCGGCCGCTCAACTCGGGGTGGAAGCCGGTGCCCACCTCAAGAAGCGAGGCGACGCGGCCGCGCATGATGGCGCGGCCGCTGGTGGGCTCGGTGATGCGGGAGAGGAGTTTAAGCAGGGTGGATTTGCCGGCGCCGTTGCGGCCGATGAAGCCGACGACTTCGCCGGGCTGGATGTCGAAGGAGACGTCGCGCAGCGCCCAGAATTCGCGTTTGTCTATCTTGGGAGCGTTACCCTTTAGGCGTTGGACAAACGCGGCGGCCTCCTCGCGCAGGCTGGTGGCGCCGATGGTGCCGAGTTGGTAGCTCTTGGAGAGGCCGTGGACTTCGATGACGGGTTTGCTCATATGATGTCGACGAAGCTTTTTTCGATGCGTTTGAAGGCGAACACGCCGCTGATGACGGTAAGCAGCGTCATGCCAATGGAGAGCATCATGAGATGAGGGCCGACCGAGCCCACGCCGAGGAGCATGTGGCGGAGGCACTCGACGGGCATGGTCATGGGATTGAGGGCGACGAGGGTGCGCCAGTGGGCGGGCACCTGGACGAGCGGGTAGATGACGGGGGTCGCATACATCCAGAGTTGCACAAGGAAAGTCGCCAGCACGATGAAATCGCGGAACTTGGCCGTGAGGGCGGCGAGCCAGAGACCGGCGCCGAGGCTGAACAGGCCGATCTGAAGGACGACCAGCGGGAGGAATACGATGTCCCAGCCGACGTGGGCCAACCCGAGGCCGTCCGGCATGAAGGCGAAGATCACGTAGATAACGCCAAAGGTGAAAAGCTGGATGGCGAAGGCGGTGAGGTTGGAAACGACGCCGGCGATCGGGATGATCAGGCGGGGGAAATAGACCTTGCCGAAGAGCGAGGCGTTGCTGGTGAGGGTGGTCGCGGTGGACTGGAAAGTCTGCGAGAAATAATTCCAGCCGAGCAGTCCGCATTGATAAAACAGCACGGGGGCGATGCCTGAGGTGGGAATTTTGGCGAAGCGGTTGAAGACCATCGTGAACACCAGGGTGGTGAGCAGCGGCTGGACGATGAACCAAAGGGGGCCGAGGATCGTCTGTTTGTAGCGCGCCACGAAATCGCGCCAGACGAGCAGCCAGAGCAGGTCGCGGTAGGCCCAGAGCTCGCTCCAGTCGAGAAAGCGCCAGCCGTTGGTCGGCTCGACGATGGTTTCGGTTTTTTGGGGAGTCATGGGGTCAGTAACTTTTTCAGGTTTTCGCGGAAGGTTTCAAATCCGAAGCGGCGTCGCATCCGCTCCCGGATTGCATCGGCGTCCCACGGTGTCGAGAGCATGGCGATGCAGGCGGTGGCGATCGCGGGCACGTCTCCGTAGGGGGTGATGCGTCCGCAGGTGTTGTCCACGACTTCGGGGGCGCCGCCCTCGTCGGCGGCGAGGCAGGGTTTGCCGGCGGCCATTGCTTCGAGGTAAACAAGGCCGAAGCCTTCTTTCTGACTGGGGAGGGCGAAGAGGGTGCAGCGGGCGAATTCGTGGCGGAGTTGCGCGTCGCTGACGAAGCCCGCGAATTCGACGGCGGCGCCGAGCTGGTGGTCGCGCGCGAGATTTTGGAGGCGGTGGGCGTCGTCGCCGCGTCCGATGACGCGAAGCTTGGTGCCGGGAGCCGCCTTGAGGATGGCGGGCATCGCCTCGATGAGGTGGTCGATGCCTTTGTAGCGGTCGGCGGCGGAAAGGCGGGAAACGGTGAGGATGACGGGCTGACTGGTGCTGATCGCGGCCGCGTCCGCGCCGGATTCCAGCAGCGGGTCGAGCGTGTTGGGCAGCACGACGAGGCGGCTTTCATCGAGCGGGATGCGTTTGAGGATTTCCCGGCGGGTGAACTCGCTCACGCACAGGATGAGGTGGGCTCCCTTTAGCGCGCGCCGTTCCCAAAACTTGAACGGGCGCCAGACTTCGATGCCGTGGGCGACGAGGATGTAGCGCATCTTGGGTCTTAGCCAGCTCGCCAGCCAGGCGACGGGCAACTGGGCGACGTGGCCGCAGATGAGGAACTGGGTTTTATGAGTGAGCCGGAGGACTTCGTTGATGAAGAATCTTTTGTCGCGGTTGCAGGCCGACCACTCGGCGAGCGCGGGGCCCGTGTAGTGGCGGAGGTCGGCGGAATCGATGTTTGCGTCGTTGAGGGCGACAAAGCGCACCCGGCCTTTTTCGGCGCTGATTTCGCAAAGCGCCTTGAGGTAGAGCCGCAGGCAGCGCGGGATGCCGCTGTCGGTCGTGAAAAGCTCGGGGGCGAGCAGAAGGAACTTCATGGGTTTAGGACCGAAATCAGAACAGGAAACGTATTTTCCACGTGACCATGCGGAAAATCGCGTGAAGCAGCGAGCGCCAGGACATGTCTTTGGGATGGCGGAGAACGCCGACTCCGGGGACGTAGGCGCGGAGCATGGTGCTTTGGGCGACGCGGTTTGCGAGGCGCCGGAGATTGTCGGTGGTGCGTCCGTGGAGGATGACGGCTTCCCCGTCGACGACTGAGGGAAAGTAGGTCATGAGATTATAGCCGTGGGGAATGGAGATGATGCGCAGGTCGCTTTCGTAGAGGGCCACGCGGAGGCTTTTCTGGTCCCAAGTGCGGCCGTTGGGTTCCGTCATCTGGGCGTAAAGCTCGCGCCAGCGGGCGAAGAACGCGCCGACCCGATCGCTCCGCCGCCAGGCGATCACGCCTGAGTTGAATTCGGGAAAGGAACTGGGCAGTCCGTGAATCGTGTAGTGGCCGCCACCGCTGTGCTGCATGGCAGCGAAGTCGAAGCGGTCCAGGAGTTGGAAGAGCGGATCGAGCGAACCGACCACCATGGTGTCGCTGTCGATGAAAACGCAGCGCGACCAGGGCGCCTGATCCATGTGGAGTTTCATGGCGCTGCCGGGGAGGGACGCTTCAATATGCAGGACCTGGTCCCATAGCCGGGAATTTTCAGGCGGTGTATCCGTGAGCAGATAGACGGGGATGCCGGGATTGGTCTTGCGCAGGGATTCAGCCGAGAAGGCGGACTCGTCCATGTAGCGTTTCCCCACTGCCACATAAATTACTCCTCGGTCGGCAGGTGGTATGGGGGATGACGGCGTCATGGGGTATTAGCCGAGGTTGATTTACGATTCACGAATGTTATGAGCATAGCGAGACTCCAAACGCGCGACCATTCGGCGGTGTCGTGGCCGGCGATGAAGCCCCGCCAGTGGGCTTGGACGGCGGCCGGCGAAAACAGGCCGCTGCGGCCAACGCTCGCGGACGAGAAGGTTTCCTCGAGAAACGGTTTGAGCGGGCCGCGCATCCAGCGGGCGAACGGCAGCGTGAAGCCGCGTTTGGGGCGCGTCAGCAGATCCGGCGGGAGCAGATCGCGCACGGCAAAGGCCAGCGCCGACTTTGGGTTGGCGGGCGTGTGTTTGAAGGCGGTCGGCTGGCAGGCGAGCCAGTTTACGAGCGGGCGGTCCACGAAGGGCACGCGCAGTTCCAGCGACTGGCTCATGCTCATCACGTCGCTGTCGCGCAGGAGCACGTCGGTCATGTAGCCGCGCAGCTCGGCGGCGCTGGTGATGGCAAACAGCCCGGTGTCGGCAAGCTCGGCGGCGAGCGCGGCTTCCTCGGGGTGCGGGGCGTAGGCGGACATCGCGTCGGCGCTCAGAAGCGAGAGGCGCGTGGGCTCGGCGAACACCCGGCGTTGCAATAATGCGAGCGCAGCGGGGTTGCGTCCGCCGTGGCGCAGCGTGTCGGCGAGCTTGCGTTGGCGCGTGTCGCCGCGTTCCCAGCGGGCGAGCAACGTCTCGCGGAAAAAGCCCGGCAACGCGTGCCAGACGGGCAGCCAGCGCGAGATGAGGGTGACGTTGCGGAACGACGGATAGCCGCCAAAAAGTTCGTCGGCGCCGAGGCCGGACAACGCGACGGTGACGCCGCCGGCGCGGGCGGCCTGGCTGACGTAGTAGGTGTTGATACCGTCGCCGGTGGGCTGGTCGAGCGTGGCGAGGATCGTGCCGATCTCGGTGGCGACGCGCTCGCCGGTGAGCACGCTGGTGTGGTGGTCGGAGCCGAGGTAGCGGGCGTTGGCGGCGGCGGCGTCCGCCTCGGAATATCCGGTGTCGTCGAAGCCGAGGGAGAATGTTTTTAGGCGCGCGCCGCCGAGCTTGGTCATCAGCGCGACGAGCGCGGTGGAGTCGAGTCCGCCGGAGAGGAATGCGCCGACCGGCACGTCGGCGATGGCGTGGGCGCGCACGGAGTCCTCCAGTTGGGCGCGGAGACCGGCGGTGAATTCGGCGGGCGAGCGAGTGATGCGGACGTCCGTTGAGACGTAGGCGTCGCGCAGCGTCCAGTAGGTTTTTATGTTGAGCTTGTTGGCGCGCCAGACGGCGCACTCGCCGGGGCGGAGGCTGCGCACGTGGCGATAGATGGTCTGGGGAGCGGGCACGGCGAGCCACCCGAGGTAGGCGCTGACCGCCTGTGGATCGATGGCGGCGGGCACGCTGCCGGAGGCGAGGAGGGCGTTGAGCTCCGAGGCGAAAAGCAGGCCGCCGTCTGCGGTGGAGTGGACGTAGAGCGGCTTGATGCCGAACGGATCGCGGGCGAGCAGGAGGATGCGTTCCTGAGAATCCCAGGCGGCAAAGGCGAACATGCCGCGAAGGCGGTTGAGGCAGCCTTCGCCCCAATGCGCGACGGCGCCGAGCAACACCTCGGTGTCGCACTCGGTGTGGAAGGAGCGTCCGGCCGCCTCCAGCTCTGCGCGGAGGGCGCGGAAGTTGTAGATCGCGCCGTTGAAGACGAGATGCCAGCGACCATCGGCCGTGCTCATGGGCTGGTGCCCGTGGGACGGATCGAAAATCGCGAGCCGGCGCATCCCCAGCGTGGCGTCGCCCCAGGCGTCCGCCCCTTCGTCGTCGGGGCCGCGACGCACCATGGCGGCGTTCATCCGAGACACGGCGGCGAGCCGGTCGGATGGGGACTGGGTTTGGCTAAGATAGCCGGCTATGCCGCACATGAGGTTGTAAAAAAGGAAGGCTTCGCCCCGTCACTTCCCGAAGGAAAGTAACCGGGTTGGGGGTAAAAAAGAGGCAGCGAACCCACCGAAACAAGACTAGGGTTTAACCCCTAGCTCGCATCAGGTGAATGCAGAGAGCGGGGCGCAGCAATGCCTTTGTTTTAAGGCGATTGGAGCCGTTCATGCGCAAATCGACCGGGCGATCTCGGCGGCCTTATCGGGAGAGGAGAGTTTCGAGACAAGCAACAGGCCGAAATCAATGGCGGTGCCCGCCCCGCGCGAAGTGAGCAGTCGACCGTCGGAGACGACACGTTGGTCGGCGAGAATCGCGGTCAGTTCGTTGGCGACGGAAAAATGTGCGGTGTAGCGACGGCCGGTGAGAAGACCTGCGTCATCAAGGACCGCGGGGGCGGCGCAGATGGCGGCGAGCCAGCGGTCCGCCTTGTGGTGGCGAAGGACGACGGCGCGCACGCGAGGGTCAGTCCGCATCAAAGCGACACCCGGCCCACCGGGAAGAAAAAGCAGGTCGAACACGTTTTCGCCGACGGCGTTTAGTGTGGTATCGGCGTGCATCGTGAGGCCGTTGCGGCCGGTCACGTGGATGGTGGCGCCGAGGGCGGCCACCGTGACCTCGGCTCCGGCACGGCGGAGCAGGTCGATGGGGGCGATGGCTTCCAATTCCTCAAAACCCTCTGGCAAGATTGCGAGAACGGTGGGCATGTGCTTATCAATGCAACGCATGAGCTTGGTTGCACCTGAATTTTTTAGAGGAAAACACCTCACGGTATTCGGCGCCGGCTATGTCGGCACCGAAGTCGCGCGGCAGGCGGTCGTGCGCGGGATGCGCGTGACCGCGCTTATGCGGAATGCGGAAAAGGCGGAGGGGTTTCGTGCCTTTGGCGTAGAGGCGGTCGTCGCCGATCTTGCGGCGGACGACTGGCATGCGCACCCGGCTCTGGCGGGTGGTGCGGATTACGCGCTCAACTGCGTGAGTTCCGGCGGCGGCGGGCCGGCCGGCTATCGTCGCAGCTATGTTGAGGGCATGAAATCGGTCCTCGCCTGGACGAAGCGCGCGCCGGTAGGCATGCTTGTTTATACGGGCAGCACGTCGGTCTATCCGCAGGATGGCGGCGTGCGCGTCGATGAAAACGCGCCGACAACCGACGGCGGCGAAAACGCGCAAATCCTCGTGGAAGCAGAAAACCTCGTGCTCGGCTGGAGCGGTCGCGGCTGCGTGCTCCGGCTGGCGGGGATTTACGGGCCGGGGCGGCATTACCTGCTCGACCAATTGCGCGAAGGCGCGGGCGTGGTGGCGGGGCGCGGCGATTTTCATCTCAACTTGATCCACCGCGACGACATCGCCGGAGCGGTATGGGCGGTATTCGGCGCGCCGATCGGGGTGGCGAGCGGGGTCTTCAACGTGGTCGACGACGGCGCCGCGCCGAAGGCCGATATGGTCAACTGGCTCGCCGCGCGCCTCCGTGTGCCGGAGCCGGTGTTCAGCGGAGCCCCGGCGGCAGGTCGGCGTGCAGTGACGCCTGATCGCGTGATCGTCAACGACCGCATCAAGCGCGTGCTTGGATGGCGGCCGGTTTATCCGAGTTTCCGCGAAGGTTACGCGGCGATACTTGGTGCTTGAAGATTTCCACGGGTTGCGAGGCATTAACCGTCTCCCAATTCCCAAACCTTAACTCTCAACTCCCTCCTATCATGGCCGGCGTAGGCAAACTCCTCAAACAAGCCCAGAAAATGCAGAAATCCATCGAGTCTCTCCAGACCCAGATGGAAGCGAAGACCATCGACGTCACGGCCGGCGGCGGCGCGGTGAAGATCCAGATCAACGGCGCGGGCAAATTCGTTTCCCTCGCGCTTGACCCCGAGTTTCTCAGGGAGGACGCCAAGCTCGTGTCCGACACGCTCCTCGCCGCCGTGCAGGACGCTGCCAAGCAGGCCAAGGAATTTAACGACGCCGAAATGCAGAAGGTCACCTCGGCCTTCCAGATGCCGGGGATGTTCTGATTTGGGATTTTTGGAATCCGGATTTCGGATTGGTTGAAAAAAATCCGAAATCCGAAATCACCAATCCGAAATTTTCATGACCCCAGCCTTCGAGAAACTCCAGCAGCAGCTCAAGCAACTGCCCGGGGTGGGGTATCGCTCCGCGGAGCGGATGGCGCTTCACC
>JANYJB010000034.1 GCA_025361935.1 Verrucomicrobiota bacterium | reverse complement strand
TCCACGAACACGTAGAACCGGCCATGCACAGGCGGCGGATCGCCTTCGAGGTCGGCGGGGTCGAACTTGTGCAGCAGTGCGCAGAGCAGCCGGGGCGAGGCAGCGCTGAGCTTGGCGACAAACTCCGCTCTGTTCAGGATGCGGGGCGAGGGTGAGTCCTCGCCGATGACACCGGCGTTCTTCATCACGCCCTCGATCTGCTTGTCAAGTTCGTCGCGGTCGGTGACAACGAGGATGCGAGCCTCGGGATCGTGTTCGAGCAGCCACTTGGCGAGCAGCACCATCAGGATGCTCTTGCCGCTGCCCTGCGTGTGCCAGATGACGCCACCCTCGCGCTTGCGGATGCTTTCCTGCGCCGCCTTCACGCCCGCGAACTGATGCGGACGTGGCACCTTCTTGATGCCATTGTCAAAGATGATGAAGTTGCGGATCAGGTCCAGCAGCCGCGACTTCTCGCACATTTCCGCTAGCGGACGGTCCAGCAAGGCACCAGCGGTGAGCTCAGTCGTGTTGACCGGCTTCCACTCCACAAAGAACTCCTCCTTCGTCGTCACGGTGCCGTAGCGCAACCCTTGCGAATCGCTGCCTGCAAAGACCATCTGCACCGTGGCAAAGAACCCCTTGTTGAAAATCTCCTCCTGGTTGGTGATGAGCTGGCGCACGCCATCTCCAATCTCGACTGAACTGCGCTTCAGCTCAATGACACCGGCAGCGATGCCATTCAGGTAAAGGACAAGGTCTGGCCGCCGCTCATAGCCGCCGCGCAAGGTTACTTCCTCGGCGAGGGCGAAGTCGTTTTTCTCGGGGTGCTCCCAATCCACCAGATGCACTTGATCGTTCGGCTGACCGGCGGCAATCTGCACCGACACGCCGTAGCGCAGCAGTTGGTAGCTGCGCAGGTTGGCCTGATACAAGGTGATGCCGGTGGCATCGGTTGCAGCCATCAGCTGTTGCAGGGCGGCGGAAATGTGAGCCTCCGAATAACCGCGTGCCTTCAGGTTGGCGCGGAGCAGGTCCGCCTCGACGCAACGGTTGGTCTCCCGTTTGTTCCACTCGCCGAGGTAATCGTAGCCGAGGCAATTGGGCTGGGCCTTGTCCGTGAACAGGGCGATAACGCGGTTCTGCGTCTTGCGTTCGGAGCGGGGTTGTTCAGGCATGGGCTTCCTTGGGTGAAACAAGTCGCGTCCTGCCGGTGAGGAGTTCCTGCATCATGGCCTGCTTGAGGGCGCGGGTCTTCTCCCGCCGCTGCTCCAACGCCGCCAGCTCCGCGTCCATCTCCGTTACCACCTCGGCAATGGCGGTTTGTTCGGGGAGTTTGGGCAAGCGAAGTGGCGACTTGAGAAGCGCGACCTTGGACAAGTTGTAGCGCGTTGAGCCTTGAGCAAGCGACTTCATCAGCTCTCTGCCTTCTCTGCTTCTGAGGTAGTAAGCCAAGAACAAGCCGTCAGCTTCAGCGTCTTCGCGAAACCGAAAACCAAAACAAAAGCTGTTCAAGTAAACGTCGTGAACTTCATTGAGTAACACAGCGCACATGGCGACTTCTTCGGGCGTCTCCGACGAGCCGTTAAAAAATATGTCGCTCTTCATTGCGCGGTTCTGCGACTCCGTTGGCGAGACCTGAACTTGCTCGAATGTTTCGCAATCAATCACGACGTTCGACATGATGTTCATGAAGGTGATGTAGCGCGCCGTTCCTTCGCCAAAGTCGGCTTTGGTTTTGCCAGTCAATCCGCCGTAAGTCGAACCCAGCTCTCCCAACCGCTTCACCTCCCACTCGCCGTGGAAGCCGGGGAGGCGGGTTTGGCCGGTGAGGAGTTGCTGCATGGCGGCCTGTTTGAGGTCGCGCTTCTTGGCGATGAGCCGGTCCAGCCCGCCCAGCAGCCCATCCACATCGCTCAACGCCGTAGCGATGGCGCGTTGTTCGGGGGGCTTTGGCAAGGGTAACTTTGCGCGTTTGAACGCTGTGTTGGTGATATGCACCTGCGTGCTGCCCACCATGATTGAGTTCATAAGCTGCCGATACCAACGGGTATTCGACAGCTGGATCAGATACCGCGGTTCGGCTCGCTCGTTGACTTTGAAGCCATAAACGCCTTGCGCTAAAACATACGTTTCGGCGTCTTTGATTTGAACGATCAACCCAATACTTGGCCCACTCGGAACGAGGTCTCTTAGCACAACAATCGTGTAGCTCTCATCCACCTGATTGTTGCGATGATCAGCTGCGTAGCGCGGCGAGCAGTATTGAAAATCGTCCGCATCAACCTGTAGCCAACCTGTGCGGCCGACTCCCCCTTTCGGGAGCACCTTGACCCCGGTAGTTGTGAAGTCGCTGGGTTTCAAAGGCGCGCCTCCTCGAAACTCAGTAACAAGTTCGGACAATGGTGTGACATCCCATTTTTCAGGGATTATGCCAACGTCAGACTGTTTGTAACCAGGTCGAATTTCCATCTTTGTTGGGCCTCTATTTGGCTTTACTCAGGTGTCCAAATTGTTTTGGCCAACTTGCTGGTGGCTTGAGGCACATCCCGTCAGCACGCACGAATGCGCAAACTTTCGGCACAGAATGATTCGCGCAGATGTCGGGATTGGTGTGGCGACAACCTTCGGTTTGAGTTGCTGTATCCTTTGGCTTCAATGGTGCGTGAAAAACGCTCTGCTGTCTTTGTTTGGGCATCATATTGTGAATCCCATCTTTCTTAGGTGTCCGTCCACCCGGGTAGCGAGCGCGGCTACTTCGTTGGTGAGTTGTGGCAGCGGTGTGGCGTAGCGTTCGGCCAGTTGGCGGATGCGCCCGGTGAGGGTTTGTGAGACGCGGTCCAGTTCGCCCTGCACGGCGGCGGCAATCGTGGCCAGCCATTTGTCGTCCACCACGAGGGTCTTGATTTCGTCCTCCGTGAGCGAGGGGTATTTGGCGTCGAGCTTGGCTTCGAGGTCTTCCTGCCCGGCTTTGATCCGGGCCTTGGCGTCCGCCTGCTGGTCAAGCAACTTGGAGTAGTCTTCGAGGGCCTGGCGCTCCTCGAAGTAGTCCGGGTCGCGGCCAATTTCCTTGAAGCGAGCCTTCACTGCTTTGACAGTGATTTTCTGCTTCTCGCCCTCGCCTTCGATGACTTCCGCGAGCAGCCCTTCCTCGCCGCTTTGCTCCTCACGCTTTTCGTCGAGCTGCTGCTCGATGCCGGCGAGTTCGGCTTCGAGAGCGGCGATAGCATCCCACTCGGCGGCGAAGTAGCGGGCGATGAGCAGTGCGGCGGGGACGAGGTCGGACTTGAAGCGGCGCTTGCCCTTCTTGAAGTCCTCCTTCTCGGGCCAGACGAGTTTGCCTTCCTTGTTTTTGACCTGACGTATTTCGCGGGGCTGAGAGCCCGCCTTCCATCCGGCATCGGCGATGAGGTAACAATCGTCCTGCATGGACTCCGCCCAGTAGTCCATGAGGTGCTGATAGACATCGTAGGCGTCGAGCAGCGGCGCCGTCTTGAAAGTGGCGAGCAAGTCCTCGGCGATGGTTTCGATGAGCGGCTTGGGATGGCCGCCCTGGGCATGGCCCTTGAGCAACGGGACGGAAGCCGCCTGCCATTTTGTGAAAAGCTTTTGGGCCTTGCTGTTGAACGCGGTGAACTCAGCATGGCCGAAGATGGCTGGCTTCACCTCGGCGATGGGGAGCTTCGGCGCGGCGTAGCCGGGGCGGTTGAATTTCCCGAACAAGGCGGCACGTAGACCGGGCCTGATTTTCCAGTAATTGCCGAGGGCATCGAGGTCGCGCTCGGGGATGCCGCCGCGCAGGTGGCCGTCGATGTCCTGCAAATCTTCTGGCTCGGTGCTGTCGATATAGCGCGGGAGGTTGAGGTTGTAGTCGTTCTTCGGGTCGGCGATTTCCGCGACGGGCACCATGCGAGCGTAGCGCGGGTCGCTTTCGTCCTGCCGGTTAAAAGTGTCCACGATCTTGTGGATGTCCTGCTCGCGGAGGCGGTTCTTCGGGCCGTCTTTCTTGAAACCCTTGGAGGCATCGATCATGAAGACGCCCTTGCGGGCGGTAGCGTTTTCCTTGTCGAGCACGACGATGCAGGCGGGGATGCCGGTGCCGTAAAAGAGATTGGCGGGCAGGCCGATGATGGCCTTGAGGTAGCCGGAGCGGACAAGCTGCTGGCGAATGACGGCCTCGACATTGCCCCTGAAGAGCACGCCGTGCGGGAGAATGCATGCGGCTTTGCCCGTGCTCTTCATCGAGCGGATGATGTGCAGGAGGTAGGCGTAGTCTCCCTGCTTCTTCGGCGGCACGCCCCAGGTGAAACGCTGGAAGCGGTCGCCGCTGCCGCCCTCGCCCAAGGCGAGGCCGGTGGACCAAGTCTTGTCCGAGAACGGCGGATTGGCGACGACGTAGTCGTAGGTGCGGAGCTGTTCGCCGTCTTTGA
>JANYJB010000039.1 GCA_025361935.1 Verrucomicrobiota bacterium | reverse complement strand
CCTGGAGCAGCGGGTGCGCGAGGAGTTGTGCGCTGCGGCGGTGAAGTTGTGCCGCGCGATCCAGTACGACAACGCCGGCACCGTGGAATTTCTCTACGACCTCGACCGCCACGAGTGGTTCTTCATCGAGATGAACCCGCGCATCCAGGTCGAGCACACCGTCACCGAGGTGATCACCGGCCTCGATCTCGTCCGCGCCCAGATTCTTATCGCGCAGGGCTACCCGCTGCACTCGCCCGAGGTCGGCATGCCGCAGCAATCGGACGTTCCGCGCAACGGCTACGCGCTCCAGTGCCGCATCACCACCGAGGACCCCGAAAACAAATTCGTCCCCGACTACGGCCGCATCCAAGCCTACCGTTCGCCGGGCGGCTTCGGCATCCGCCTCGACGGTGCCGCCGGTTACTCCGGCTCCGTCATCACGCCTTTCTACGACTCGATGCTCGTGAAGGTCATCGCCAGCGGCCAGAGCTACCGGGTCGCCCTCGACCGCATGAGCCGCGCCCTGAGCGAATTCCGCGTGCGGGGCGTGAAGACCAACATCCCGTTCCTCGAAAACGTCGTCGCCCATCCCGTTTTCTCCTCGGGCCAGGCCACCACCACGCTCATCGACACCACGCCGGAGCTGTTCAAGTTCAAGACCCGCCAGGACCGCGCCACGCGCATCCTCAGCTTCCTCGGCAACGTCACCGTCAACGGCAACCCGCACGCCAAGGGCTACCGCCCCGCCAAGCCGTTCGCGCCCATCGCACCCGTTTCCTACGACCCGCGCGTCACCCCGCCCGACGGCACCCGTCAGCTCCTCCTCAAGCTCGGCGCCAAAAAATTCGCCGCGTGGACCGTCGCGCAAAAACGCCTGCTCGTCACCGACACGACTTTCCGCGACGCCCACCAGTCGCTCATGGCGACGCGCGTGCGCACGCACGACATGCTCGCCTCCGCCGCCTCCCTCGCCCGCCGCGCCCCCGACCTCTACTCGCTCGAAATGTGGGGCGGCGCCACCTTCGACACCGCGATGCGTTTCCTCAACGAGGACCCGTGGGACCGCCTTCGCCAGCTTCGCGCCCGCGTCCCCAACATCTGTTTCCAGATGCTCTTCCGCGGGGCCAACGCCGTCGGCTACACCAACTACCCCGACCACATCGTCGCCGGCTTCGTCCGCCACGCCGCCGCCAACGGCATGGACATCTTCCGCATCTTCGACTCGCTGAACTACCTCCCCAATCTCCGCATCGCCATGGAGTCCGTGCAGGACACCCACGCCGTCTGCGAAGCCGCCATCTGCTACACCGGCGACATCCTCGACGAGAAGCGCGACAAGTTCACCCTCTCCTACTACGTGCGCCTCGCCAAGGAACTCGAAAAAATGGGCGCTCACGTTCTCGCGATCAAAGACATGGCCGGCCTCTGCCGCCCCGCCGCCGCCTTCAAGCTCGTCAAGACACTCAAGGACGAGATCGGCCTGCCCATCCATTTCCACACCCACGACACCAGCGGCATCAACGCCGCCTCCGTCCTCCGCGCCGCCGACGCCGGCGTGGACATCGTGGACCTCGCCATCGCCTCGATGAGCGGCAGCACTTCGCAGCCCAACCTCAACTCCACCGTCGCCGCCCTCCGCCACACCCCGCGCGACACCGGCCTCGACCTCGCCGCGCTCAACGAGTTCTCCGACTACTGGGAAAACGTCCGCGCCGTTTACGCGCCCTTCGACACCTCGCCCCGCAGCGGCTCCGCCGAGGTCTATCTCCACGAGATGCCCGGCGGCCAATACACCAACCTCAAGGAGCAAGCCTCCTCCATGGGCGTCTCGCACCGCTGGCCCGAGATCGCCACCAACTACGCCGAGGTCAACCAGCTCTTCGGCGACATCGTCAAGGTCACCCCGTCCTCCAAAGTCGTCGGCGACATGGCCCTTTTCCTCTTCTCACGCGGCATCAAGCCCGCCGACGTGGTCAACCTCCCACCCGGCGAAACGCCATTCCCCGAGAGCGTCATCGACATGCTCACCGGCGGACTCGGCTGGCCCGAGGGCGGCTGGCCCGCCGCCGTCTCCCTCGCCGTCCTCGGCGAGAAACGCCACAAGGAAGCCGTCGCCGCCTACAAGGCTTCCCTGAAGGCCAAGAAAGCCACCGCCAAGGATCGCAAATCCGCCGACGCCACCGGCGCCTCCGAAATCGCCAAGCTCAAGGCCGGCCTCGCCGAAAAACTCCGCCGCGAACCCACCGACGACGACCTCTACTCGCACCTCATGTATCCGCAGGTCTTCGCCGACTTCGCGAAACACCGCCGCGAGTTTGGCGATGTCAGCGTGCTCCCTTCCGCCGCATTTTTCTACGGACTCCAGCCCGGCGAGGAAATCACCGTCGAGATCGAGGAAGGTAAGTCCCTCATCATCCGCCTCGTCAGCATCGGCGCGCCCGACAAGGACGGCCGCCGCAACGTCGGCTACGAGCTCAACGGCATCGCCCGCGACACCCTCATCGTTGACAAGAGCGTTACCGCCACGACCAAAGCCCGCCCCAAGGCCGACCTCGCCGATCCCGCGCAGATCGCCGCGCCCATTCCCGGCCTCATTGCCTCCCTGGCCGTTTCCCTCGGCGCCAAGGTCGCGAAGGGCGACAAGCTCCTCATGATGGAAGCGATGAAAATGCAGACCACCGTTTACGCCCCCTGCGACGGCGTGGTCGGCGAGCTCAATGTGGCCGTAGGCGAAACCGTCGAGTCCAAGGACCTCCTTATCCGCATCCGCCCGAGCGCCTGACGCACCTCCGCGTCTATCTCCCCGCCAGCCACCATGCCCACGCGCCCGCGTGGATGGCGGCGGCCAGCACCGTCACGACGATGAAAGACGGATGCCGCGTCTTGTGCCGCAGCCACGCCTGCCCGAGCAGCGCCCCTCCAAACCCGCCCGCCAGCGCCCACAGGTGCAGCGTGGCCTCCGGCGTGCGCCGCGCCCCCGCGCGCTTGTCCCCCGCATACAACGCCAGCGTGACGAGCGACATCACCGCGTAGAAAATCAAAACCCCTTCGACAAATGACATCCCGCAGTCGTAGCGCCGCCCGCCGCGCAGGCCAGCGCGAACGCTTGCCGTTCCCCCGCCCAACCGCACAGTTCCACCCATGCCCATCAAAGCCTGGTTCCCCACCTTCATCTACTGCGAGAAGCTCCAGCCCAAAGGCCTCGTCCGCCTCAACGACGACCTCGCCGACGAGTGCCACCAGCTCCGCGACTACGACGACGAAGGCCGCGCCTGGTCCGCCAAAAACTACCCCGGCGGCTACACCAGCTACGCCTCGCTCAACCAGCTCCACGGCTTTTCCAGCACCTTCGGCGGCCTCGAAAAGAAAATCACCAAGCACGTCCGCGCCTACGCCAAGTCCCTCGACATGGACCTCCGCAAACGCGAGATCCGCATGACCGACTGCTGGGTCAACATCATGCCGCCCACCGCCGCGCACTCGCTGCACCTGCACCCGAATTCCTTCATCAGCGGCACCTACTACGTGCGCACCCCCGTCGGCTGCTCCGGCCTGAAGTTTGAGGACCCTCGCCTCTCCCGCCTCATGGCCGCCCCGCCCAAGCTCCCCGGCGTGCGCGACCACAACCGCCTCTACACCACCTACCCCGCCGAGGCCGGCAACGTCATCCTCTTCGAAAGCTGGCTCCGCCACGAAGTCGCCGCCAACCGCGTGGACGACGAACGCATCAGCATCAGCTTCAACTACGCCTGGTCCTGAGCCTCGCCGCCAAAAACATCGGCTGGCCATAAACCATCCCAACGTCTCGCCTCAAAAATCTCCCTGAACTTTACGCTCGCTTCAGTATTTCCTCAAACCCCACCACAAATTAGCGTAACTCACCTTGACCCCATTTGCCCCACGCGCAAGCCCTTGGCCCGATGGAATAAAGCGAACTCTGCTCCTCCAAATCGCTCGTGACCGGCACCAGCAGGTGCGGACGTGATTTTGCCAGCTAAAACCGCGAAACGAATGACTCCCTGAAATTGACGAAATTCGCCACACGCCTTCGGATCAACACACCGATCACTTGCGTCCACGCACGTTGGGTAGAAAAACTCAGCCCGTCACCCCTCGCCCCTCACATGTTTCACCGACTCCGCCTCACTTGTCTGGCTATCGCATACTCCTGCGCTTGGGCCGCGCCCGCAGCCTCGCCGCACCGTCCGCTCGTGCTCGACATGGTGCACTACAACCCCGGCGAGGCCCGCTACGAAACGTCTTACGAAAATCCCGCCGTCATCCGCGAGATGGGCTACAACGGCAAAGTTTACTTCCTCTTCGACTCCCCGACCCTCGCCGTAAACTGGGAGTCCGTCGATCCCGACATCTTTCCCGCCGGCTCCCCCGGCCGCGCATGGGTGGACGAAGTAGCCACCCGCATCGACGCAGAGCACGCCGCCGCCAAGGCACAAGGCCTGTCGGTTTATGCGATGAGCGATCTCATTCTTTTCCCAAAAAGCTTGATCGATAAATATAAGCTGGGCGACACCTTCGGCGATCCACGCAATCATAAGACCGAAAAATTCCTCCGCCTTCTCATCGGCCAGGTCTTTGATCACTTTCCCAATCTGGACGGCCTCGTCGTCCGCATAGGAGAAACCTACCTTCACGACGCCCCTTTTCATCGCGGCAAGATCAACCAACGCGAAGACGCCGACCAGACCATCATCCCGCTAATCCAAATTCTCCGCGACGAGATTTGTGTGAAGCGCAACAAGCAGCTCATTTTTCGCACATGGATGAGCTTCGACACCAACGTGGCCCGATACCTTAAAATCTCGTCCGCCATCGAGCCCCACCCCAACCTCGTCTTCGGCGTGAAGCACTGCGAAAACGATTTCCACCGAGGCAACGCGTTTAGCAAAATCATCGGCCAAGGCCGTCACCCCCAGCTCATCGAAGTGCAATGCTCCCGCGAATACGAAGGCAAGGGCGCCTACCCGAACTACATCGCCCGCGGTGTCATCGACGGCTTTGAGGAACACCTCCCTTCCCTGCCCTCCGAACACATCCGCAGCATCGGCGAATTCGCCCGCAAGAACCCCCTCTACGCCGGCCTCTGGACATGGACACGCGGCGGAGGCTGGGGCGGCCCCTACATCAAAAACGAGCTCTGGCCCGACCTCAACGCCGCCATCCTCGCCCGCTGGGCGCTCGACCCGCAGCAGGACGAAGCAGTTCTTTTCCAAAACTACTCCACCCATAAGCTCGGCCTCGACGAACCAAACGCCAAAAAATTCCGCCGACTCGCCCTCCTCTCCGCCGACGCCGTCCTGCGTGGCAAGACCGGCACGCGTCGCGAAATCTCCCCTTGGTGGAGCCGCGATGACGGCATCAACAAGCCAGACCTGCCTTCCGATGCCAAGGCACTCCAACGCGTTCTCGACCAGCAGGACGAAGCCGTCGCCCTGTGGCGCGAGATCGCCGCCCTCGCCCGCGAGATCAAATTCCCCGACGTCAACACCGCAGACTACGTAACAGTTTCATCTGATTACGGGCTGCACCTCTACCGCATCTACCAAGCTTTCGTGCACCTCTGCGCTCTGGGCGAAAAAGGTTCCCCGGACGAACTCCGCACCTGGTTCGCCGCCTACGACTCCGCGTGGGCCGACTATCGCAAACTCCCCGCCCGGAGTCCGCAATGCGCCACTCTTTACCGCGAAGCCGGGGCCTCCGTCGGCGGCGTCGGCCCAGGCTTGGAAAAAGTCATCGAAAAAATCCGCAAGGCCGCCGCCAACTGAACCCGCCCTAAGCCTGCTCCGGATCACCGCAAGAACCATCACTCGCCTACGGCCAATTCAAAAGGTCCTGGGCTAGATTTGTTAATTTACATCTGTTCACAGACGTCTCCGGTTTTATGCAGATTATCTCCCCTGTTGTCCTCCCCACTTGAGCGTTGAACGTTCGCGGCGGGCGGGTGAGCGTTCGCCCAACGCCATGCCGCCCGTCGCCGACACCCTCCTCAAACGCCTCGCCTGGGACGACCTCGACATCGCCCACTTGCGCCGTTTCGTCGAGACGGCCCGCGACGAAGACCTCGCCGGCCTCGGCCTCCGCAAAAAACCCCGCGCCACCGGCGACCGCTCCACCGCCAGCCTTGCCACCGCCCCGCGCCAAGGCACCGCCGATCTCGTCGCCCGCGAATCGCTCACGACCTGCGGACTGCCGCTCATCCCGCTCATCCTCTCCGTTTACGGCGGCAACGCCACCGCCCAGCTCCGCGTGAAAGACGGCCGCGCCCTCAAAAAAGGCGACGTCCTCGCCACCCTCAACGGCGACCCGCGCACGCTCCTTGCCGCCGAGCGCGTCATCCTGAATTTCGTCCAGCGCCTCTCCGGCATCGCCACGCAAACACGCCGCTACGCCGACGCCCTCGGCGAGGGCCGCACCCGCCTCCTCGACACGCGCAAGACCACCCCCGGCTGGCGCATGCTCGAAAAATACGCAGTCGCATGCGGCGGAGGCTGGAACCACCGCCTCGGCCTCTTCGACCGCGTCATGCTCAAGGACAACCACCTCGCCCTCCTCGGCTCCACCCACGATCTCGCCACCGCCGTCACCCGCGCAAAAAAAACCTCTCCCGACTTGCCCGTCGAAGTCGAGGTGGACCGCATGGACCAGATCCCGCCCGTGCTCGCCGCCGGCGCCGACGTGATTCTTTTGGACAATTTCACGCCCGCTCAAATCAAGCGCGCCGTCGCACTCATCGGCGGACGCGCCTTCACGGAGGCGAGCGGTGGCATCACGTTGAAAACGTTGCCGCGCTTCGCCGGACTCGGACTCGACTTCGTCTCCACCGGCGCGCTCGTCCACCAAAGCGTGTGGGTCGATATCGGCCTTGACTGGCGCGCATGAAATCCTCCGCCGTCTCGCCCGAAGTTGTCATCCTCGAGGAACTCCTCGCCGCCGAGCCGGGCCACGTCTCCGGCACCGCCCTCGCCAAGAAACTAGGCATGAGCCGCGTCGCGGTCTGGCAATACATGGAAAAACTCCGCGAGCAGGGCTTCACTTTCGAAGCCGTGCGCGCCCGCGGCTACCGCGTCACCTCAAAGCCTGCCGGTCTCAACGCCGCGCTCATCCAGGCCTATCGCCACGGCCGCAAAGACGATTTTACCCTCCAGTTGTTCGACGAGATCGACAGCACCAACGACGAGGCGGCCCGCCAGCTCGCCGCCGGCCGCGAAGCCCCCTTCGCCATCCTCGCCCGCCGCCAGACCAAGGGCCGCGGTCGCTTCGGCCGCGTCTGGCACAGCGAGGCCAACGGCAACCTCTACCTCAGCTTCGCCTTCCGCCCGCGCCTCGAACCCGCGCGCATGCAGATGTTCACCCTCTGGATGGGCGCCAACATCTGCGAACTCACCGCCAACTTCTGCCGCACCGCCCCCGGCCTCAAGTGGCCCAACGACCTCCTCTTCGACGGACGCAAGGCCGGCGGCATGCTGACCGAGGCCCGCATGGACGCCGACCAGATCCGCGACCTCGTCTTCGGCCTCGGCCTCAACGTCAACAGCCCCGCCGGCGGCTGGCCCGCCGACCTCGCCGACAAGGCCGTCTCGCTCGCCGAGCACACCCGCCACCCGCTCGATCTCAACCGCTTCGCCGCCGCGCTCATCGGCCGCGTGCTCACCGCCTACGACCGCTTCGTGGACGGCAGTTATCAAAAAACCTTCGCCGATCTCTGGAACCTTTACGACGTGCTGCGCGGCCAGCCGGTCGCCGTGCTCACCGGCACCCAGCGCATCGCCGGCACCGCGCTCGGCATCGACGACACCGGCTCGTTCATGATCCGCACCGACAAGGGCCGCACCGAGCGCTTCAACGCCGGCGAGGTTACGCTGGAAAAGAAAGCCTAGCCGCTTCGTCGCACCGGCTTCTCGGCTCTGGACTCCCGCCGTCACACGCGTAACGATTATTTCTTTCGCATCCATTCATGGACCTTCTCTGCATCGACATCGGCAACACCCACACGCACTACGGCGTAGTCGGGCCCAACGGCACCTCCATCCACGGCTCCGTCGCGACCCCGTTGCTCGACGATCCCCAGGCGGGTCTGCCCCACCGGCTCACCACGCTGTTTGAAGCGGCCCCAAAAATTACCGGCATCGCGTTCTGCTCCGTGGTTCCGAACATCAACTGGCGTCTTCAGGAAGTGCTGGCGGCCGCTTCAAATAAGCCCGTTTTCCAACTCACCCACGAACGCCATCTCGGCGTGCCCATCACCTACCCGCAGCCCGCCGAGATCGGCCAGGACCGGCTCGCCAACGCCGCCGCCGCCCACGCCCTCGGCGGCAGCCCCGCCGTCGTCATCGACTCCGGCACCGCCGTAACCTTCGACATCATCAGCACCAAGGGCGGCTACGAGGGCGGCATCATCGCCCCCGGACTCGAGCTCACCCGCCGCTACCTCCACGAACGCACCGCCCAGCTCCCGCTGCTCGACGACTCGCTGGAAATCTCCTCCGTCATCGGCAAATCCACCACCGAGGCCATGCGCATCGGCACCGTGATTGGCTTCCCCGGACTCATCCAGGCGCTCCTCGACGCCGTCCTCGCCGACCTCAAAGCACGCGGCGAACCACCCGCCCACCTCTTCGTCACCGGCGGCAACGCCGTGTTTCTGCAAAGCCGCCTGCGGCCCCACGTCCAGTTCGTGCCCGACCTGACCCTGCGCGGCCTCGCCGCCGCCTACTGGTTGAACAACGCATAAACCTTTCGCGTTTATCCGTGTCGGAGTTTATTCCATCCTGAAATTCATGCCCGCCGATTCCCCCGCCATCGAAGTCCGCGACCTAGTCAAAACCTACGCCGGCGTCACCGCCGTCAACAAGGTGGGCTTCACTGTGGCGCGTGGCGAGATCCTCGGCTTCCTCGGCCCCAACGGCGCCGGCAAGAGCACCACCATGCGCATCCTCACGGGCTACCTCCCCGCGACCTCCGGCACGGTCAACGTCTGCGGCCTCTCCGTCGCCACCCACGGCGACGAGGTGAAGAAGTTCATCGGCTACATGCCCGAGAACAACCCGCTCCCGGATGACATGCGCGTCTCCGAATACCTCCACTACCGCGGTCGCCTCAAGGGCCTCGCCCGCGCCAAGCTCTCCATCCGCCTAGACGAGGTCCTTGAGCTCTGCGACCTCAAGCGCGTCCGCCACCGCATCATCGGCAAACTTTCCAAGGGCTTCCGCCAGCGCGTGGGCATTGCCGAGGCCATCCTAGCCGAGCCGCCCATAATTATCATGGACGAGCCGACCATCGGCCTCGACCCGCACCAGATTCTAATTGTCCGCGACCTCATCGCCGGTCTGCGCGGCCGCATGACGGTCATCATCTCCTCCCACATCCTGCCCGAGATCGAGATGACCTGCGACCGGGTGCTCATCATCAATCAGGGACGCGTCGTCGCCCAAGGCACGCCCGCCGACCTTCGCCGCGAGGTCCTCGGCCGCTCGACCTACCAGCTCGAGGTGGCGGGCGACACCGGCTCGCTGTCCCTCCTGC
>JANYJB010000025.1 GCA_025361935.1 Verrucomicrobiota bacterium | reverse complement strand
GAGTCGTCGTCGGAGATGTCGATCTGCGCGCCCGTCGTCTCGACGATGCGGCGGATGGTCTTGCCGCCGGGCCCGATGAGCAGGCCGATCTTTTCGGGATCGATCTGGATCGTCTGGATGCGGGGGGCGTATTGGCTGAGGTCCTTGCGGGGCGCGGGCAGCGAGCCGAGCATGACCTTGAGGATCTCGACGCGGGCCTCGCGGGCCTGGTGGATGGCGACCTTGGCGATCTCGAAGGGGAGACCGTTGATCTTCAGGTCGAGTTGGAAGCCGGTGATGCCCTTGGTGGTGCCGGCGACCTTGAAGTCCATGTCACCGAAATGGTCTTCCTCACCGATGATGTCGGTGATGGTGGTCCATTTGGCGATACTGCCGTCGGTGCCGCTTTCGGTCATGAGGCCGACGGAGATGCCGGCGACGGGGGCGATGATGGGCACACCGGCGTCCATGAGGGACAAGCAGCCGCCGCAGATCGAGGCCATCGAGGTCGAGCCGTTGGAGGCCATGATCTCGGAGACGACGCGGATGGAGTAGGGGAACACATCCTCGGGGGGGAGGACGGGGACGAGGGAGCGTTCGGCGAGGGCGCCGTGGCCGATTTCGCGGCGACCGGGGGAGCCGAAGCGGCCGGTCTCACCGACGGAGAATGGCGGGAAGTTGTAGTGAAGGATGAAGCTCTTGGACTTCACGCCGCCGGTGAGGGCGTCGAGGGACTGGGCTTCCTTGGTCGGCCCGAGGGTCGTGATGACGAGGCCCTGGGTGTCGCCGCGCTGGAAGAGGGCGGAACCGTGGACACGGGGGAGAACGCCGACCTCGGATGAGATCTTGCGGAGGGAGAGGGCGGTGCGGCCGTCGGCGCGGACGCCGCGGGCGAGGACGGTCTGGCGGTAGGCCTTGTATTGGAGGTCTTCGAAGACGACGTTGAGGTCGACGTCGGTGAACTTGCCTTCGCCGAGCTCGGCGACGAGGGCGGTCTTGGCCTCGGTCTTGAGGGCTTTGACGTTGGCGGAGCGGATCGCCTTCTCGTGGCCGAAGATGGCGGCGGAGATGCGGTCGGCGGGGACAACGCGCTCGATGATGGCGCGGGCCTCGGCGGTGGCGCCGACGAGCGGGAACACGGCCTTGGGCTTGCCGCAGAGGGCGACGAGTTCCTTGATGCCGCGGATGATCGGCTGGATGGAAGCGTGGGCGAAGGCGAGGGCTTCGATGAAGCGGTCTTCGGGGATCTGGTCGGCGGAACCCTCGATCATGAGCATGTCCTTCTCGTTGCCCACGTAGATGAGGTCGAGGGAGCTGCTGAACATCTGCTCGATGGTGGGATTGGCGACGAATACGCCGTCGATCTCGGCGACGCGGACGGCGGCGATGGGGCCGTTCCAAGGAATCTCGGAGATGGCGAGGGCGGCGGAGGCGCCGTTGACCATGGGGATGTCGGCCTCGTTGATCTGGTCGGCGGAGAGGAGCTGGCCGACGATCTGGACCTCATTCAGGAAACCCTCGGGGAAGAGGGGGCGGCAAGGACGGTCGCAGAGGCGGGAGGTGAGGATTTCCTTCTCGGAGGGGCGGCCCTCGCGCTTGAAGTAACCGCCGGGGAAGCGGCCGGCGGCGGCGTATTTCTCGCGGTAATCGACGGTGAGGGGGAAGAAGTCCTGGCCGGGCTTCATGGTCTGGGCGACGGAGGCGGCGACGAAGACGTTGGTCTCGCCGACGGCGACATTGACGGCGCCAGAGGCGAGGAGGGCGATGGAGCCGGTGGAGAACGTGATCCCGAGTTCGGGAACCGTGACGGTGTATTTCTGATTCATATGTTTTCGGATGCGGATGCGTGTCTCGGGTAAAATGAGCCGACCTGCGACACGCGGCAGGGAGGCTCGGGGGTTGGCGAAAGTGAGTTTGGTTCCTCCTTCTCTTTCTTCTTTATCTTAATCGTTCTCTTTCGTCAGGAGGGCATTGGCCGGAACCGGAACGGAAGGAGAAAGATTAAGATAAAGAGGAAAGAGAAAGATCGGAGCACAGGCAGGAATGCCTGTGGCACACACTTTCGGAAATCTGGTGGAGGAACGGGTGCCCCGTCTCGCAATCCTCGTCTTGGACGAGAGATTCCCGTTTGATGCCCGGAAGGGGAAACAAGCGGAAATGTCCCGGTCGTCGTCGAGTGTCGTTAAAGACAACAGGCGACCCCCGGATGGGGTCGCCTGTGTTGCAAAGTGGGTTACTTGCGGAGGCTCAACTTCTGCAGAAGTTCGTTATACTTCGGCAGGTTGTGGCGTTTGAGATAGTCGAGGAGCTTGCGACGGCGGGAGGCCATCTGGAGCAAGCCGCGGCGGCTGTGGAAATCCTTACGGTGCGTGCGCAAGTGCTCGGTCAGGTGATTGATGCGAGCGGTGAGCAGCGCGACTTGGACTTCGGACGAGCCGGTGTCTTTGTCGTGGATTTTGTATTCGGAGATGATTTCGGGTTTGGCGATCATTGACATGGTTTTATGGATGAATTGCACGACTATAGGGAACCTTTGCAGGCTCCGTGCCACCCGCTTGCGACGTGGGGAAACCACACCGCTTGCCGATCGCACCGTTATAATCCGACGGAATGCCGGACTAGTCATGGTGGAACCCCGTAACCGACGGAGTTTCACTAACGCAAGGGGCTACGTTCCAGAATAGGAGAGCGGCGCGCAAGCGTTTTTTTCGGGGCGCGATCACGTGCGGTTGTCGAGGGGGGTCAGCCGGCGCGGACGTTGATCTCGCGGACTTGGGAGCAGCCGGGGAGTTTTTGGATGCGCTCGACGATGGTCTTGCGGTGCATGAACAGCTCGTTGCGCACGACGGCATGGCCGGCGAGGACGGCGAGGCGGCCGCGCGGGTCGATTTGCGCGGCGTGGGAATAATGGGCGTTGGCGGGGCCGACGATCTCTGCCCAGTGGTCGCGGATGGTCTGCTCGGGCGAGGCGCGGCCGACCTGGTATTTGATCATCAGCTCCTCGACGAGGTTGCCGAGTTCCTTGGTCGGGCGCTTCTTCATGCGCGCCGGCGTGGTGTCGGGCAGGCGGCGTAGGGCGTTGATGAGTTTCGCCGCCTGGAAGGAAAAGGGCTCGGGATTGGTCGGCATGGTAACGGCGGAAAAATAACCGGAGACCGAGAGGACTCAATCCTTAGCGGAGCGGACGTCGAGCGCGTCGCGCAGGCCGTCGCCGAGGAAGTTGAGGGAGAACAGGGTGAGCGAGAACACCGTGCCGGGGAAGATGAGCAGCCAGGGATACTCCTCCATTTTCTCGGCACCGTCTTTGATGAGCACGCCCCACGAACTCATCGGGGCTTGCACGCCGAGTCCAAGGAAACTGAGAAACGCCTCCAACATCATGACGCCGGGAATGGTCAGCGTGGTGTAAACGATCACGGGGCCGAGGATGTTGGGAATCATGTGGCGGAAGATAATCCGCTGCGTGCCGAAGCCCAGCGAGCGGGCGGCCTCGACGTATTCCATTTTCTTAAGCGACATGATCTGGCCTCGGACGATGCGCGCCATGGTGAGCCACTCGACCGCGCCGATGGCGACGAACAGCAGGTAGATGTTTCGCCCGAAAAAAACCATCAGCATGATGACGAAGATCGTGAACGGCAGGGCGTAGAGGATGTCCACGACGCGCATCATGAACGCATCAAGCTTGCCGCCAAAAAAGCCCGCGACCGCGCCGTAGCTCACGCCGATGGTAAGTGCGACAAACGTGGCGACAAGACCGACGGTGATGGAGATGCGTCCGCCGTAGAGCAGGCGCGTGAACAGGTCGCGCCCGAGCTGGTCGGTGCCCATCCAGTGCGAGAGGTTCGGCTTGGCGAAGGTGTTGTCGAGGTTGGTCTGCTCGTAGCCGTAAGGACTGAAAAACGGGCCGACTCCGCACGCGAGCACGAGGACGATGAGCGTGACGCCGCCGAAGACGGCGAGCTTGTTGCGCTTCAGGCGGTGCCAGGCGTCGCGCCACGGGGAGACGCCCTGTTCGAGCTGCGCGGGGGCGAGGTCGGCGGACGGGAGTTTTTTGGGCGAAAGGGAAAGCATGGCGGTGCGCGGCTTAATCAAACTTCAGCTTGGGGTTGAGCCACACCTGCACCACGTCAACGACGAGGTTGAGGGCGATGATCAGGACCGCGTAGAGCATGACGGTGCCGAGGATGAGCGTGCGGTCGCGGTTGAAGGCGCTGTTGACGAACTCGCGGCCGAGTCCGGGGATTTGGAAAATCGTCTCGATGACAAATGAACCTGTGATGATGCCGGCAATGGCGGGGCCGAGGAACGCCACGACGGGCAGCAACCCGCCGCGGAGAGCGTGACGGAGGACGACGCGCGTTTCGGAGGCACCTTTGGCGCGGGCGGTGCGGATGTAATCCTGTCCGAGAACTTCCAACATGCCGCCGCGGGTGAGCCGTGCGATGTAGGCGGCGTAAACGATGCCGAGGGTGAGCGCGGGGAGAACGCGGTCTTGCCAGACATACCAACCGGATGCGCTTAACCAGCCGAAGTGAATCGCAAATGCCAGCACGAGAAGCGGACCGAGCACGAAAGTGGGCACGCAGATGCCGGTCATGACGATGCCGGAGGTCACGTAGTCGGCCCAGGTGTTTTTATAGACGGCGGCGAGGATGCCGGCGGAAAGGCCGATGGTGAGGGCGATGAGCAGGGACCACGCGCCGAGTTCGAGGGAGACGGGGAATTTATCCGCGATGATCTCGTTGACGGTGCGGTTGGAGTATTTCGTGGAGCGGCCGAGGTCGCCGTGAAGCACGATGTTGCCGAGGTAGTTGAAGAACTGTTTGTGGAGCGGCTGGTCGAAGCCGTAGTAGGCCTCGAGGTTGTGTTTGATCTCCGGGGTGGTGGCTTTTTCGCTGTCGAAGGGGCCGCCGGGGACGAGCCTGAGCATCAGGAAGGAGGCCGTGATGAGCACCAGGAGGACGGGAATCGTCTGAAGGAGGCGTCTTGCGATGAAGCGGAACATGAAGTCTGCCCAACTTGAAAATCAGGAAATAGGGAAAAGGCAGTCCCGATTTATTCCGCGAGGTCGATCCACTTCCACGCGCGGTTGTCGATGAGCTGGGGAACCCAGCCCTTGACCTTGGGGTTGAGGGCGTAGACGTGGGTGTAAAAATAGATCGGGATCACGGGCAGTTCGTCGGCGACGATTTGCTCCATCTGCTGGTAGTCGGTCGCGCGCTCGGTGTCGTTCGTGGCGGAGGCGGCGGAGCGCAGGAGGTCGTCGTAGGTGGCGTTGGACCAGCCGGTCTGGTTGTTGCCACCGCCGGTCGTCCAGAGATCCAGAAAGGTGTTGGGATCAGGGTAGTCGCCGATCCAGCCTGCGCGGGCTAGCTGGTAGTTGCCGGTATTTTGGGAATCGAGATACACCTTCCATTCCTGATTCAGCAGAGTGATGTCGATGCCGAGGCTGGTTTTCCACATCTGTTGGATGGCTTCGGCGATGATACGGTGGCTTGCCGAGGTGTTGTAGAGAAGTTCGACGTGCGGAAAGTTTTTACCCTCGGGATAACCCGCCTCCGCGAGCAGGTGTTGCGCCTCGGCAACGTCGTAGGGGATACGGGCGGAGGATTCAAATTCCGGGGTGGGCGGGGTGAAGTTCCATGCGGGTTTCTGGCCGCCGTGCAGGATGTCGCTGACAATGGCCTCGCGATCAATGCACATGGCGAGGGCGCGGCGGACGCGCACATCGTTGAAGGGCGGCTTGGTGACATTTATGCGGTAAAAATAGACACCGTAGAACGGATCCTCGCGATACATCATGGGGTAGTTGCGCTTGTAAACGGCGATCTTTTCGAGCGGAAGAGACTCGGTTTTGTCGAGCTGGCCGGAGCGGAACATGCGCTCCTCGGTGTCGCCGTCTTCGACGGGCATGAAGTCGATCTCGTCTAGTTTAACCGTGGCGTGGTCCCAGTAGGTCGGCGAGCGGGTGACGACGAGACGCTGGTTGGGGAGCCACTCCTTGAGGATGAACGGGCCGTTGCCAACGAAGTTGCCGGGGCGCGTCCACGCGCTGCCCTTGCGGGCGAGACCGCCAAACTTTCCAATTACATCCACGGGAACCGGAAACCAGGCGTAGTGCTTCAAATCCTGAAGCAGGTAAGGTGTGCGATTTTTGAGAGTGAGCTTGAGGGTGTGGTCGCCGAGGGCTTTGACGCCGACCTGCGAGAAGTCGGTGGACGCGCCCTTGTTGTAGGCCTCGGCACCAGTGAGAGGATAGAGTTTGTAGGCGTATTCCGAAGCGAGGCTGGGCGTGAGCATGCGCTGGTAGGAGTGAACGAAGTCGCTGGCGGTCAGAGGAAGACCGTTGGACCATTGAGCGTCGGCGCGCAGGTGAAACGTATAAACGAGGCCGTCGTCGGAAATCGTCCAGCGCTCGGCGACGCCGGGGGCGATACCGATGCCCGAGGGATCTTCGGCAACCAGGCCTTCGAAAAGGGCGTTGATTATTTTGCCCTCGGAAACGCCGGTGACGGCATGCGGATCGATATCCTGGGGCTCGGCGCCGTTGCCGAAGCGGAGGATTTTGGCGAGGGTGGCGGCGGGTGCGGTTTCTTTCTTTGCGCAGCCGGAAGGCAGACCGGCCAAGGCCGCGCAGACAAAAAGGATTCCGAATGTGCGTGTGTTCATGGTTGGAGCCAGACGTGTTTGTAGGGGTGGTGGTCGAGAAGCGTGGGCGACCAGCCTTTCACGGACGGTTGGAGCAGGAAAACGTGCGTGTAGTAGTAAATAGGAATGAAAGGCGCGTCGGCCAAAAGGAGAGATTCGGCTTTTTGCAGCAGGGCTTCGCGGGCGGCGGAGTCGTCGGTGCGGGTGGCCTGATGGAGAAGCAGGTCGTAGTCGGGGTTGCTCCAGCCGGTGTAGTTATTGCCGCTGTCGCCGGTCCAGACCGAGAGGAAGGACAACGGGTCGGCGTAGTCGCCGATCCAGGATGAGCGCATGATTTGGAAATCGCCGGTGCGGCGGGCGGCAAGGACGCTTTTACCCTCCATGCTCACGAGGCGCACGTCGAGGCCGAGTTCCTTTCGCCACATCTGCTGGATCGCCTCGGCGATGACGCGGTGGTTGTCGGAGGTGTTGAAGAGAAGTTCGATCACGGGCGCGCCCTTGCCGTCGGGATAACCGGCGGCGGCGAGCAGGCGGCGGGCTTCGGCGAAGTCGGTCTCGATGCGCGCCTGCGGCGTGTAACCGGCGGTGCCGGGCG
The DNA here is from genome assembly GCA_025361935.1 of Verrucomicrobiota bacterium. Taxonomy (GTDB): domain Bacteria; phylum Verrucomicrobiota; class Verrucomicrobiia; order Opitutales; family Opitutaceae; genus Rariglobus. Next base: position 6,863 of record JANYJB010000025.1, on the reverse strand, counting down.
GGGTGAAGGCGTGCGCGGGCAACTGGCCGCCGCGCAGGGTGTTTTTAACGAGGAGATCGCGGTCCACGGAAAGCGCGAGGGCACGGCGGACGTCGCGGGCGTTGAGGAACGGGCGGGTGATGTTGATGCGGTAAAAGTAAGTGCCTAGATACGGATCGATGCGAAGAAGCTGCGGCTGGGTCGCGCGGTAGGTGTCGATCTTGGCGAGGGGGAGAGCCTCGGTGAGATGGAGCTGACCGGAGCGGAAGGCGCGCTCCTCGGCGTTGATGTCTTCGATGGGGTAGAAGTGAATCGCGCTCAGGCGGACGGTGGCGGCGTCCCAGTAGGTGGCGGATTTTTCGACGATGATGCGCTGGCCGAGGCGCCATTCTTTGAGGGTGAACGGACCGTTACCGACGAACGTCTCGGGGCGCGCCCAGCGGTTACCGCGTTCGTAGAGCGAGCCTGATTTTTCGAGCGTCGGAGTGTGGACGGGCCACCAGACCCAATGCTGCAGCAACGAGAGAAAATACGAGGCGGGGTGCTCCAGTGTGATGACGACGGTGCGGGCGTCGGGGGCGGCGAAACCGACTTTCGAGAAATCGGTGACGAGGCCTTTGTTGAAGGCTTCAGCGCCCTGGACGAGGTAGAGCAGGCTGGCGTTGTCGGCGGCGAGCTTCGGGGTGAGCACGCGTTGCCACGAGGAGAGGAAATCGCGGGCGGTGACGGGGTCGCCGCTGGACCAGCGGGCGTTGGCGCGCAGGTGGAAGGTGTAGGTGAGCTTGTCTGGAGAAACGTCCCAGCTTGTGGCGACACCGGGGACTGGGTGCAGGTCAACGGGGTCTTCGGCGACGAGTCCCTCGAAAAGCGCGGACAGGACGGTGTAGTCGCTCGTGCCGGTAGCGAGGGCGGGGTCGAGATCGGAGAGATCGGGCCCCATGCCGCGCGAGAGAATCTGCTCACGATTACCGCGCTCGACGGCGGTCTCGCGGGGGCCGCATGCGGACAACAGCAAGATGCCCGCGAAATATACGAAAAGATACGAAAAGCGGAGGGGAGGGATCACTTTTTCTGAATCAGCGCGACGGCGTGGGCGGCGATGGCGAGGCCACGTCCGATTTCGTCAACGCCCTCGTTTGTCGTGGCCTTGATGCCGATCTGCGAGACGTCGATGTCGGCGGAGCGGGCGAGGGCGGCTTTTATCTCGGCGAGGCGCGGGTAAATTTTCGGCCGCTCCGCGATCAAGGAGGCGTCGAGGTTGACGATGCGCCAGCCGAACTTGGTGAGTTCCGCGACAACGCGCTGGAGGAGGACCTGCGAGTCGATGTTTTTGTAGGCCGGATCGGTGTTGGGGAAAAAATGGCCGATGTCGGGCAGGGCGGCGGCTCCCAGGAGCGCGTCGCAGATTGCGTGGGTGAGGCAGTCGGCGTCGGAGTGGCCGTCGAGGCCCACCGGGCTGTCGGCGAAATGCACGCCGCCGAGGATCATGGGGCGTCCGGCGCCGGTGCGGTGGATGTCGTAGCCGTGGCCGATGCGGAGGTTCATGACTGCGATTGACCGAGGAGATACTCGAACCACGGGAGGTCGGCGGGCGTGGTGAGCTTGGGGTTCGGATGGGCGTTTTCCAGGAGAGCGACGGGGTGCTGCAACAACTCGACGGCGGAGGCGTCGTCGGTGATGCGGAGTTTCTTTTTGGCGACCTTGGCGTAGGCGGCAACGATGAGGTCGCGGGAGAAAACCTGCGGGGTTTCCATGGCCCAGAGTTTGGAGCGATCGAGGGACTTGAGGTGGCCGTCGTCAGAGTGTTTTTTGATCGTATCGGTGACGCGGTGGGCGAGCACGACGGCGTCTTCACGGAGGACGATTTTGTGGAGGGCGATGAGTTGCTCGACGCGGACGAAGGGGCGCGCGCAGTCGTGGATGAAGACGTTGCCGATGTCGGGCGGGAGCGCGGCGAGCGCGGCGGCGACGGAGTCTTGGCGTTCGTCGCCGCCGGGAACGAACAGGGCGGGGGTGGGTGCGTAGGCGGAGAGTTCCAGCATTTGTTTTTGGTCGCGATAGACGACGACGTAGAAATCGGCGACGCCGCTTTCGACGAAGGCGCTGGCCGAGTGAAGGAAGAGCGGGCGTCCGCAGAGGGGAGCGAGGATCTTGTCGGCGACGGCGCCCTGCATGCGTTGGCCGCTGCCGGCGGCGAGGAGGATGGCGGCGGTGCGTGGCATGGTTTAGTTTTAGTTTAGTTTTAAGCGGAGCGGAGGTCGGCGAGGATGGCGCGGGTGGCGGCGACGGGATCCTTGGCTTTGAGAATGGGACGGCCGACCACGATGTAACTGGAGCCGGCGCGGGCGGCGTCGGCGGGTGTCATAATGCGTTTCTGATCGTCGCCGCCGGCTTCACCCGCAGGACGGATACCGGGCGTGACGAGCTGGACATCGGCGGGAAGTTGGGAGCGAAGCATTGCGACTTCGAGCGGGGAGCAGACGAGGCCGCGCAGGCCGGCGTCGGCGGCGAGTTTGCCGAGGCGGGAAACCTGGGCTTCGGGCGAGACAGCCACGCCGAGTTCGGAGAGGCCGGTGGCGTCCATCGAGGTAAGCACGGTCACGCCGAGGAGGAGCAGGTCAGGCTTGGTCTGGAGCTGGGCCTTGCGGGCGTAGGTCATCATCTCTCGACCGCCGGAGGTGTGCAGGGTGAGCATGCCGATGGGGAGTGGCGCGAGGGACTCGACGGCCTTGGCGACGGTGTTGGGGATGTCGTGGAGTTTGAGGTCGAGGAAGATGTTGAATCCCTCGTCGGCAACGGCGCGCACATAGTCGGGGCCGTAGGCGGTGAACATCTGGAGGCCGATCTTCACCCAGCGCAGCTCGCCGCGCAATTGGCGGAGGAGCGGCGCGGCTTCTTCGCGGGTAGGAACGTCGAGGGCAAGAATGAGATCGCAGGCCATGGGTCGTTGAAACCACTAATGGACACTAACGGACGCCAATTAAAAACATCAAAATCAGGCTGGCTGATTCGGGGTGGATGTCCTGAGCATGGTAAAAATTCCCCCATTGAAGCGTATCTCCGTCCACAGTCCCGCCAAGCTGAACCTCTTTCTCGCCATCACGCGGAAGCGGGCGGACGGTTTTCACGACCTCGTCTCGGTGGCCGCGCCGCTGGACTTTGGCGACACTCTGAAAATCGAGGAGACGGCGGGTGGCTTTTCGCTGACGTGTGACGATCCGGCGCTGGAGGTGGACGAAACAAATCTCGTGCTGCGGGCGGCGCGGGCGTTTGCGGCGGTATCGGGCTGGAGGGGCGGGGCGAAGCTTTCGCTGGTGAAACGGATTCCGATGGGCGCGGGATTGGGCGGCGGGAGCAGCAACGCCGCCGCCACGTTGAGCGGGCTCAATGAAATCACCGGGCATCCTTTGAATGAGAAAAAGCTCGCGGAGGTCGCCGCGCAGATCGGTTCGGACTGCGTGCTTTTTCTGAGCGGCGGGCCCGTCATCATGCGCGGACGGGGCGAGCGCGTGGAATCGCTCCCGGCGGGTGCGGTGCGAAGACTGGTGGGGCGTCGGGTGCTTGTTTTCAAGCCGGCGATTTCCATCGGCACGGCGTGGGCCTACCGGCGAATGGCGACGGCCGTGCCGGGGTGGTATGTGCCTGCGGAGGAGGCGGAGGCGCGTCTTGCGGCATGGTTGCACTCGCGCACCCATGCGGCCGAGGAGCTTTTATTCAACAACATGGAAGGGCCGGCGTTCGCCAAATACATCGCGCTGCCGGTGTTGCTGGACGTGCTGCGGGCCGAGTTCGGACTCGCGCCGCGCATGAGCGGGAGCGGCAGCGCCTGCTTTGCGCTGTTGGCTGACGACGCGCCGGTCGAAGCGATTCAGGCCCGTATTCGCGAACATTGGGGCGCGGAGGCATTTATAGTTGAAGCTAGGCTGGGCTGATTTTTTGCAAAACTGACGCAAGTTTCGTAAAACCGTGTTGACCCTGTCTCTTGCGGGAGACGTTATCGAACTTGCATCCGGTTGTTACCCCCTCCTTCCGGCGGCATTTTTTTCATGTCCACGGAAAATCGCGGCAAAAGCGAGATCATCGTGCAAGGCATCTCCGCCTCGCAGGGCATCGCGTATGGCCAGGTTTTTCTATACATCCAGAGCGACGTCGAGGTGCCCGCCTACCAGGTAGAGCCGGCCAAGCGTCTTGATGAGGTTGTGCGTTTTGACCAGGCGATTCTCGCCACCCGCCAGCAGATCCAGAAAATCATGGCGGAAGTGGACAAAAACCTCGGGCCCGATGAGGCGCGGATTTTTGACGCGCATCTGCTCGTGCTTGAAGATCAGGCGCTGATCGCCGAGACGATCCGTGAATTTGAATCCACCGGTCTCAACGTCGAGACGTGCTTCAACAAGGTTTCCCAGCGCTACATCAAGGCATTCTCGGAAATCGATGACGAATATCTGCGCGAGCGAGCCGGCGACCTCCGCGACGTCGCGCAGCGGGTGCTCCAGAATCTTCTCGGCCAGGCCAGCCAAAGCCTGAGCCAGTTGGTGGAGAAACGGGTGGTCGTGGCCAACGACATCTCTCCGTCGGACGCCGCAGGCATCGACGCCTCGCAGGCGCTTGCGATCGTCACCGACACGGGAAGCAAGACCAGCCATGCGGTCATCGTCGCGCGTTCGATGAAGGTGCCCGCGGTCGTGGGCGTGAAAGGCTTCACCAAGCAGGCCAAGGCCGGAGACTGGGTGCTCGTCGACGGTTATGAGGGATTCGTTATCCTGAATCCCTCGGAGCAGACGCTCTTCCGCTACGGCAAAATCCAGCGCCAGAAAAAGGGATATGAGCAGCGCCTCTTCGAAGCCAACCGCCAGCCTGCGGTCACCGTTGATGGTGCCAGCATCACGCTGCGGGCGAACATCGAGAAGATCGACGAGGTCGCCCTCGTGAAGGACTACTTCGCCGACGGCGTGGGGCTTTTCCGCACCGAGTATCTTTATCTGAGCGCCAGCCGGATTCCCTCCGAGCAGGAGCAATATCTCGCCTATAAAGCCGTCGCCGAAAACCTCGCGCCCGCCCCCGTGGTCATTCGCACGCTCGACCTAGGCGGCGACAAGCCCATGGCCGGAGCCGCGCATCTCTTTCCCAAGGAGGACAACCCGTTTCTCGGCTATCGCGCCATTCGGTTCTGCCTCGATCATCCGGATATTTTCAAGGACCAGCTGCGGGCCATCCTTCGTGCCAGCGCCCACGGGACGATTCACCTGATGTATCCTATGATCAGCGGACACGAAGAACTCGCCCGTGCGAACGCCGTGCTTGATGAGTGCAAGGCCGAACTGGAGGACAAAAAGATCGCCTTCGACCCGAAGCTCATGGTCGGAACGATGATCGAAATCCCCAGCGCGGCGATCACCGCGGACCTGCTGGCGAAGAACTGCGATTTTTTCAGCATCGGAACCAACGATCTCATCCAATACCTGCTCGCGGTCGACCGCGGCAACAACAGCATCGCGCACCTCTACGAGCCCACCCACCCGGCGGTGATTCGCATGCTCAAGAACGTGGTTGACGAGGCCCACAAACAAAAAATCAAGGTGAGCGTGTGCGGCGAAATGGCGGGCGACGCCGTTTATGTGCCGCTGCTCATCGGTCTGGGCGTGGACGAACTGAGCATGACGCCTCCGCTGATTCCCGCCGTCAAATATCTGGTTCGCGCCATGAAGCTGGCCGACGCCAAAAAACTCGCGAAGGAAGCGCTGGAGATGACTTCTCCAAAGGAAATCTACGCACTGTGCGAGACGTTTTACCGTGAGCGCGTGAAGCTGGAGTAAGTCCAGGCGGGCGCGGAGCGTGTTCCCGAGTAGTCGCGTGACTTCAGAATCTCAGGTGTTTCACCGTGAGGCCCTTGTTGATGAGCTGTTTTAGGGAATCAATGCCGATCTTGAGATGATCCTCGACGTAGGTTTCGTCCACCTGGGTATCGCTGGCGATGGTCTTCACGCCTTCGGGCGTCATGGGTTGGTCGCTCACGAGGAGAAGAGCACCGGTGGGAATCTGGTTGAAAAAGCCCACGGTGAAAATCGTCGCCGTCTCCATGTCCACGGCCATCGCGTGGATTTTCTTGAGGTATTTTTTGAACTTTTCGTCGTGCTCCCAGACGCGACGGTTGGTCGTGTAAACGGTGCCGGTCCAGTAGTCGCGGGCGGCTTCGCGGATGGTGGTCGAGATGGCTTTCTGCAACGCGAACGCGGGCAACGCGGGGACCTCGGGCGGGAAATAGTCGTTGCTTGTGCCGTCGCCGCGGATCGCGGCGATGGGCAGGATGAAGTCGCCGATTTCGGCGCGGTGCTTGATGCCGCCGCATTTGCCGAGAAAGAGCACGGCCTCGGGTTTGATCGCGCTGAGGAGATCCATCGCGGTGGCGGCGGTGGCGCTGCCCATGCCGAAATTGATGATCGTGATGCGCCCGGCGGTGGCGCTGGGCATCGGCTTGTCCCGCCCTTGGATTTTCACTCGGTGGCGCTGTGCGAAGAGTTTTACGTAGCGCTGAAAGTTGGTGAGCAGGATGTAGTCGCCGAACTGGTCGAGCGGCACGCCGGTGTAGCGGGGAAGCCAGTTTTCGACGATGTCGCGACGGGTCTTCATGCGCCGAGCCTATCGGGCGCGGGCACAGGCTGAAGAACAAAACACCGAAGCCGGTTTAGACGCCGGTGAGGGCGTTGGAGGTGTTCAGGTGTTCGGTGCCGGTGTATTTGAGCGACTGCTCGTCGGCGTGGTAGCTGGAGCGCACCATCGCGCCGCTTTCGACGACGCCGATGCCGATGCTGAGGCCAAACTCCTTCCAGCGGATAAACTCGTCGGGATGCACCCAGCGGGCGATGGGCAGGTGCTGTTTGCTG
>JANYJB010000009.1 GCA_025361935.1 Verrucomicrobiota bacterium | reverse complement strand
CACGAGAATCTTGGTCTGGGGGGTGATAAAAATGGACATGGGAGTCTGGGCGGAAGGTTAGGCGACGAGTTTGACGATTTTCTGGGCGGCATCGGCCATGGAATCGCCGGAGACGAGCGCGAGGCCCGAGTTGGCGAGGGTGGCTTTGCCGGCGGCGACGTTGTTGCCTTCGAGGCGCACGACGAGGGGGAGCTTGAGGCCGACTTCCTTGACCGCCTCGACAATGCCGGTGGCGATGACGTTGCAGTCCATGATGCCGCCGAAAATATTTACCAAGATGCCTTTCACGTTCGGATCGCCGAGGATGATCTTAAAAGCGGCGATGACTTGGTCCTTCGTGGCGCCGCCGCCGACGTCGAGGAAGTTGGCGGGAGTGCCGCCGAAGTGCTGGATGATGTCCATCGTGCTCATCGCAAGGCCGGCGCCGTTGACGAGGCAGGCGATGTTGCCGTCGAGGGCGATGTAGCTGAGCGAGAACTTGGAGGCTTCGATTTCCTTGGGGTCTTCTTCGTTGAGGTCGCGCAGGGCGACGATCTCGGGGTGGCGGTAGAGGGCGTTGGAATCGAAGGAGACTTTGGCGTCGAGCGCGAGGACGTCGCCGGTGGGGGTAGTGATGAGCGGGTTGACCTCGATCATGGCGGCGTCGGTCTCCCAGTAGCATGCGTAGAGGTTGCGGATGAGCTTCGCGGCGTTTTTCGCCTCGGCACCGGCGAGGCCGAGCTTGGCGATGAGTTCGCGCATTTGGAAATCGGCGATGCCGTAGGCGGGATCGATGACGATCTTGAAGATTTTTTCAGGCGTGTCGTGGGCGACCTTTTCGATTTCAACGCCGCCTTCGGTGGAGGCGACGATCACGGGGCGGGAGGTGACGCGGTCGAGGAGGATGGCGAGGTAGTATTCCTTTTTGATGTCGCTCGCGTGGGTGAAGTAGATCGTCTGGACCTTGCGGCCGACGGGGCCGGTCTGGATGGTGACAAGGGTGTTGTTAAACATCTTGTTGGCATAGTCGAGGGCCTCGGTCTTGGTTTTGGCGAATTTGACGCCGCCCTTGAAGCCGTCGGTGAACGTGCCTTTGCCGCGGCCACCGGCGTGGATTTGTGATTTAACGACTACGGGCGCGTCGGGCAGTTGGGCGAGGGCGGAGGCGAATTCCGCCGGGGATTTTGCCGCCACGCCCTTGGGGACGGGGACGCCGAATTTCTCGAAGAGGGTCTTGGCCTGATACTCGTGGATGTTCATGGAAGTTCAAGGATTGCCACAAGTGACAGGCGGATGGCACGCCAAAACCACGCACGGTTTGCGCTTGTAAGCAGGGAAGCGTGCGAGATTGCGTTTGGCTTATGCTGCGGCAAACTCGGTCGTTATGCACTCGCATGAGGTTCTCAAGGAAGTCCTGAAGCAAACCAGCGCCAAACAGATCGCGGCCGATATGGGGCTGTCTCTGTCTCTTATCTACAAATGGGCGGAACCTCCTTCCGACAGTGAAGGCAGCGGAGCCAACAACCCGCTTGATCGCATCCAGCAGTTATTAAAAAGCACAAATGACCGCCGAATCGCCCAGTGGGTGTGCGAACAGGCAGGGGGATTTTTTATCGCAAACCCCAAGTCCGCGCCGCGCGCAGATTCGATCATCCCGGTTGCCAACGAGATTGTCCAAGAGTTTGCCGACATGCTGGCGACCATCGCCACGGCTGCGGCTGACAGTAAAATCACCAAGGAGGAAGCTCGCCAGATTCGCCAACGGTGGGAGGAGTTGAAAAGCGTTACCGAGGGATTTGTGCGTGCCTCCGAGCAGGGAACTTTCGGCGAGCTTCCCAAAGACCGAAAAAATACCGCAAGCTAATGGCTGCGGTCTATTTTCGCCGCTTGAGTAGCTTGGCGTTAGAGCGATTTATTGAAGGTGTAGTTTAAAATCCCCGTATTGTTTCTGGAGTTCTTATAAAAGAATGGCTGATCAAAATAGCGCACAAGGGCAGTAATCGAGGCCAGGCTTGGCAAAAGGAACTCATTACCTGATATGAAAATATGTAAGGTGATAGCCTCTATCTCGCTGTTATTTAGAAAGAAGCTCCAATTATGACAGGGTTTTCGTGTGGCTGGGGTATGGAAATCAAAGTCTTGACGCTGATTGGCAGGCCAGTTGCTTAGTAACCCATCGGCCAGCGTTCTCTGTGGATAATCCGCAGCGAGTGCGGGGCTGAACTACAAACAAAACATACAAGCCATGATCAAACACATGACCAAACTGACTGGTTGGACCGCAGCTCTTGCTGCTCTTGCCGCGACTGCTTCTGCGGAAGTTAAAATCAACGATAACCTCGCTCTCGAAGGTTACGCCATCGGAGCTCTTGCCGTTACCGAAGGCAGTGCCGCCCAAAACGACACGTTTCTTGATTCCGGCAACAAGCAGATCGACGCCGTCAAAGTTGCCCTCAATGGCAAATACGGTGATTTCACCGGCAAGGTGAGCCTTTTCGATGTTCCTAAGCTCAAGTCCAGCACAGGAGACGCGGGTCTTCTCGACGCTTACGTGACCTACACCAAGGGTGAGTTCGCTGTGACCGCCGGCAAGTTCAACAGCTGGTTGGGTTACGAGTCGTTCGACTCGCCCAGCAACGCTTTCATCACCTTCGGTGCGGCTGACAATGTCGGCTACATCGCCAACTACACCACCGGCGCCAAGGTTGAATACATCACCAAGACGCTGTCGGCTGGCATTTCCGTCCGCGATTCTCTTTTGCCTGACGCTACCCCTAAGGGTTTTTTCCAGGGCGATGGAGAATACTCCAACGACCAGGGTTATGAAGGCTATGTCCTCTACTCCGGCATCGACAAGCTGACGGTGTTCGCGGGTGCTGGCTATCAGGATGTCAGCGGTGGCTACAAGCTCGAGACCTACAACGCTTGGGCTGCTTACGCTGCGACCGACAAGCTCACGCTTGTTGCTTCCTATGCCAGCCACTTCAATGGCACGGGACCCAAGTCCTCTGTCCAAACGGTGAGCTTTGCTTACACGCTGCAAGCTAGCTACGCTGTCAATGACAAGTTGTCGATTTCCGGTCGTTTCGGTGCTGCTGATGGCACGGCTGGTTCGATCAACACCACCGCCAGCAACTACACCGACTACGGTGTTGCTTCTACTTACATCATCACACCGAACTTCTCGGTTAAGGGTGAAGTCACCAAGCAGGACTACAATGACAACACCGGCGACACGTTCTTCTACGCCGTGCAGGGTCTCTTCAAGTTCTAATTGCTTAAGCTTTGACCTTTCGATTTCGAAGTCTCGTGCCTCTTAATCTCAAGGATTTAAAAGCTTAAATTTTAGATATTATAGTTTCAGGCGGGTCGTGGTTTTCCACGACCCGCCTTTTTTGTGTCCGTTTCACGAGATAAATGCCAAAGCCGTCCGGGGCGCCCTAGTTTGGCTGCATCCAGATTGGAGATTGGACGGAGCGGATGGTCGTGCGTGTTGTTTTACGGAGTTATTGGGGATACCGGAAATTTTCCCTTAAGTTGGCAAAGCGAGTGCTAATCTGGAGGCCTCCCGTCTGTCGCCGTTTTAGCGATTAGAGGGTTTAAAAACTAACCAAGTCCAAACCACATGTTAAAAGTAAATCAGTTGATGACTGCTGGTGCTCTCGCTCTCGGAGCGCTCGTCAGTTCCGTCCACGCGGAAGACACCGTCAAGGTTGGCGTTCTTCACTCCCTCAGCGGCACGATGGCGATCAGCGAAACCTCGCTGCGCGATGTGCTTCTTTTCACCTTCGACGAGATCAACGCCAAGGGTGGCGTCCTCGGCAAGAAAATCGAGCCGGTCGTCGTTGACGGTGCCTCAAACTGGCCCCTCTTCGCTGAGAAGGCCAAGCAACTGCTCGAGCAGGATAAGGTTTCCGTGACCTTCGGTTGCTGGACTTCGGTGTCCCGCAAGTCGGTCCTGCCTGTTTACGAGAAGAACAACGGTCTTCTTTTCTACCCCGTGCAATACGAGGGCCAAGAAGAGTCCCAGAACGTGTTCTACACTGCCGAGGCCGTTAATCAGCAGGCGACCCCTGCGATCGATTATCTCCTCAAGCAGGGCTACACTAAGTTCTACTTGATCGGCACTGATTACGTTTATCCCCAAACCACCAACCTCGTGCTGCTCGAGTATCTCCTCAGCAAGGGCGTCGCTCTGGAAAATATCGGCGGCGGCTTCAAAAAAGATGACTCCGGCAAGATCATCTCTGCTGGCAAATACACGCCGTTCGGCCACACTGATTACCAGCAGATCGTTGCTGAAATCAAGCAGTTCGCCGCTGGTGGCAAGACTGCCGTCGTGAGCACGCTCAACGGCGACACCAACGTTCCCTTCTTCAAGGAATACGCTGCTGCCGGCCTCACTGCCGAAACCGCTCCGGTTGTTTCCTTCTCGATCTCGGAAGACGAGTTCCGCGGTCTTCCCGCGAAGCAACTAGTCGGGCAGCTCGGCTGCTGGACCTACTTCCAGTCCATCAAAAGCCCTGCCAACAAAGAGTTTGTCAAAAACTTCAAGGCTTGGCTCAAGACCACCAATGTTCCCGGTATCGTGAAGGAAGGCCGCGTCACCTGCTCGCCTATGGTGCTCAGCTACGACGGTGTTTACCTTTGGAAAGCTGCGGTCGAAAAGGCCGGCTCCTTTGATGTTGATAAGGTTCGCGCCGCTCTCAAATCCGGCCTCTCCTTCGACGGTCCTGGTGGCAAAGTCACCAGCCAGCCCAACATGCACATGACCAAGAATGTGTTCATCGGCGAGACCACGGCCAAAGGCCAGTTCAAGATCCTTGAGGAATTCAAGGACGTCTACGGCGAGCCCTGGCTGCTTGGTAAATTCAAGTCCAAGTAATCACGCTGCCTGTGCGATTAGGCACAGACTTTGCTAATTATCCCGTTCATACGGGAGGGCGGGTCCTCTTTGTGGGCCCGCCCTTTTTTTGCCCGTCACTTTCACCACGTCGTCCTTTTGTGCGCTCACTCACTCGATTTATTTTCATAACACTTTTTGGGCTGCTGGCTTTCGGTTGCGCGTTTGCTACTGAATCGCCCCGCGCCATCATCACTGCGGCCATCTTGGCCAAGGATCAGGCCCACAAGCTTGAATTGATCGGTTCATTGGTGGGCGAAAGCGATGAAGCCATCAAACCTCTCCTGATGGCGTGGAAAGAGGATGGGCTGTTTGTCTGCAAGGCTTCGGACGACGCACCGCCGCTTCCGGTCATTCTTACGGGCGATAAAGATGCCAATGATGCTCAGGCCGCCCTTCGTGTTGATAATGGTCAGCCCCTGCTGGATGCCGTCGGCAAACCCGTGCGACTCGTGGCTGGTGACCTCACCTCCGTTGAACATGATGCGGAGCTTCGGCATGCCATGAAAAACGTGCTCGATCTACTCGACTTGGCCACGCCCGACATCATCAAGCGCATCCAGGCGATCCAAGCGGTCGGTTTTTCCCAGGATGTTGAAAAAATTCCAGCTCTGGAAAAGCGCCTTTCGCTTGAGAAAAATTCAGCCGCCCGCAAGTCACTGTTGGAAGCGCTTGCGGTGACACGTCTCAAAGCGTCCGATGCGGAAAAACTTTCCGCGTTCAACGAACTCAAGGACCTTCATTCCCTTTCCAGTTACGATCTAATCCGCACGGCGATGCGTGAGGAGGAAAAAGCCGGCAAGCCGGAGCTTGCCGAGGCCGGCCTGCACGCACTCAAGGCGATCGATCTTCACAAGACCAAGATCAACGTCTTTGGCACCCTTTTCCGCGGCCTCAGTCTCGGCAGCATCCTCCTGATCGTGGCCATCGGTCTGGCCATTACCTTCGGTCTCATGGGTGTGATCAACATGGCGCACGGCGAGATGATCGCCGTGGGTGCTTATACGACCTACCTGGTCGAAAATATTTTCGGAACAGGCATCACTATCCCGTTCTTTGGTTTCAGCCTGCCGATTCCCGGGATTCATGCGACCGGATGGTTTTATCAAACCTACTTTTTGGTCGCGCTTCCGCTCAGTTTTCTCGCCGCCGCTTTGGTGGGAATCGCCCTGGAGCGGAGCATCATCCGCTTCCTCTACCGTCGTCCCTTGGAAAGCCTCCTCGCCACTTGGGGCGTCTCGCTCCTCCTGCAACAAGCGCTCAAGCTTATGTTTGGTTCCAACAACGTCCAAGTCAGCAGCCCGATTTACCTGAGCGGCAACTGGACGATTGATGACATCACTTTCGGCTGGAATCGCATCTTCGTGATCGGGTTCGCTGGTCTCATCGTTTTCGGCGTGTGGCTTATCCTCACCAAAACTCCGCTTGGCCTGCTCATTCGCTCGGTGATGCAAAATCGCAACATGGCCTCTTGCATGGGTGTCCGCACCGAACGCGTGAACATGCTTACCTTTGGCCTTGGCAGCGGTCTCGCGGGACTCGCCGGCGCGTTCATCAGCCAGATTGGCAACGTTGGTCCTTCGCTCGGGCAAAACTACATCGTTGATTGCTTCATGACCGTCGTGGTCGGCGGTGTCGGCAATCTGGCAGGCACCATTTACAGCGCGCTCGGCATCGGGCTGGTGGATCAGTCGCTCCAGCAAATTCTGCTGAATCCCGTTCTCGGCAAGATTCTCGTCCTTGTGGCGATCATCCTGTTCCTGCAATGGAAGCCGTCCGGCCTCTTCGTCACGCGCAGCCGAAATCTTGATGACTAATGTAAGAGCCTGCTTGCGGGCGATCCTTCAACCAACCCACTTCCAATTTTCATCGTCTAATGTCCACCCTTTCCACCCGACACAAAGTCGAACTGATTGCCGCCAGCGCCATCGGTTTGTTCTTCATCGTCATTTTTCCCCTGCTGAATGCCCACGGCATGGTCAGCAATTTTACGATCAATCTTTGGGGCAAGTATCTTTGCTACGCCTTGCTGGCCATCTCGGTGGATTTACTCTGGGGTTACACAGGTCTGCTTAGTCTCGGGCAGGCGCTTTTCTTCAGTTTCGGTGGTTATATGATGGGCATGTATCTCATGCGCATGATCGGTGACTTGGGCCAATATCATAAGCCCATTCCGGACTTCCTCGTCTTTCTCGGTTGGACGGAATTGCCCAAGTTCTGGAAGCCGTTCGCCAGTTTTCCCTTCGCGGCTTCGATGATTTTTCTGCTGCCGGGCCTGCTGGCGCTTGTATTCGGATTCCTCGCCTTTCGCTCCCGCATCAAGGGCGTCTATTTTTCCATTCTTACGCAGGCGCTGACCTACGGAGCGTCGCTGATGTTTTTCCGCAACGACATGCTGATGGGCGGCAACAACGGGTTTACCGATTTCAAATTTATCTTGGGGCATGATTTGCGGGAAGCGTCCACCCAGCGAGGGCTGTTTATCGTCACGGCAATCGTGCTGCTGCTGGTTTACGCATCCCTGCGCCTGCTCAGCCATACGAAGTTCGGCCTCGTGCAACGCGCCATCCGCGACGGCGAGAATCGCGTGCTTTTCAGCGGCTACGCCACTGCTCATTTCAAGCTCTTTATTTTTGTCGTGGCCGCGCTGATCGCGAGCATTGGCGGCGCGCTTTATGTCCCGCAGGTAGGCATCATCAATCCATCCGAGATGACGCCCGACAAATCTCTCGAAGCCGTCGTCTGGTGCGCGGTTGGCGGGCGCGGCACGCTAGTCGGCCCGATCATCGGCGCGATCAGTATCAACTCTCTCAAGAGCTGGGCCTCGCGCGCGGCACCCGATTATTGGTTGGTGATCTTGGGCGGCTTGTTTGTGGTCGTCGTGCTGCTGCTACCTGGTGGCATTGTAAGCATTCCGGCCCGGCTAAAATCCCTTTGGCAGCGCGTCACCCGCCAACCTTCCGCCTGATCCGCCATGAACAACAAATACATGCTCACGGTCGAGGACGTCTCGAAAACCTACGATGGATTCAAAGCGATCACCGATCTCACTTTCTACCTCTTTGAAGGCGAACTGCGCACCGTCATCGGTCCTAACGGCGCGGGGAAATCCACGTTCTTCGACCTCATCACCGGTCGCGCCAAGCCCGACAAGGGTAAGATCGAGTTTGGTTTCGATACCGATCTCACAACGATGAACGAATACGAGATCAACCGCCTGGGTGTTGGGCGAAAGTTTCAGACGCCGAGCGTTTTTACCGAGCACACGGTCTTCAACAACATAGTCCTTTCTCTCAAAGGCTCGCGCGGCGTTTTTGCATCCATCTTCACACGTCTTTCCTCGACAGATCGCGACCGCATCGACGAGTTGCTCAAGCTCATCCGTCTCGATGGCAAGCGCGACTGGAAGGCCGGTCAGCTCGCTCACGGTGAGAAACAGTGGTTGGAGATCGGCATGTTGCTCGCTCAAGATCCGAAAATCCTACTCGTGGACGAGCCCGCCGCCGGCATGACCGACGAGGAGACCCACCGCACCGGCGAGCTCCTCATCTCGCTCGCGGGCAAGCACAGCATCATTGTCATCGAGCACGATATGACTTTCGTCAAACAGATCGCCCGCGACGGCCAGGTTACCGTCCTTCACCAAGGTAGCGTCCTCTGCGAAGGCAAATTCGACGCGGTCCAGTCCAACCCCAAGGTTCGCGAGGTTTATCTCGGTCGTGGAAAGTCCAACAAATGAACGCCCTTCTCCAACTCGCATCCGTCGAAGCCGACATCGGTGGTTCCCGCATCCTGCGCGGTGTAAACCTCGAAGTGAAATCTGGCGAACTCGTCGCTCTCATGGGCCGCAATGGCGTTGGCAAGACCACCACGCTGCGCTCCATCACCGGCCTGCGCGCCATCCGCGCCGGGTCGATCACGCTCGATGGCCAGCGTATCGACAAACTCCCTCCTGACGCCCGCGCCCGTGCCGGCATAGGCTATGTGCCGCAGGGTCGTGACATTTTCCCGCACCTGACCATCGAGGAAAACCTCCACGTTGGTCTCGTCGTCCACGGACGCAAGGGCGCCGAGGCCCGCGAAGGTCTCGACAAAGTCTTCACGCTTTTTCCCGTGCTCAAGGAAATGCTCTCGCGCAAAGGCGGCGTGCTCTCCGGCGGACAGCAACAGCAGCTCGCCATCGGCCGTGCGCTTCTCACCAAGCCGAAACTTCTCATCCTCGACGAACCCACCGAGGGCATCCAGCCGTCGATCATCGACCAGATCGGCGACGCGCTCAAGGCGCTCAAGTCCGACGGCTCACTCGCTATTTTGCTCGTCGAGCAATACGTCGATTTTTGCCGTGAGATTTCCGACCGTTTTTACGCGATGGATCGCGGCGCGGTTACGATTTCCGGCGACATTGCGTCGCTCACCGACGACGTCGTGAAAACCCACCTGCAAGTCTGAGTTTTATTTTTCCGAACATTAGTGTTCATCAGTGCACATTAGTGGTTAACTCTTTCGTCTTCCCCTCATGCACCTGACCCCGCGCGAACGCGAAAAACTCCTCATCGTCACCGCCGCCGATCTTGCCCGTCGTCGGCAGGCGAGGGGACTCAAGCTTAACTACCCCGAGTCCATCGCGATCATTTCCTACGAGATCATGGAAGGCGCCCGCGACGGCCGCACGGTTGCCGATCTCATGAGCTACGGCACCACGCTCCTCGCGCGCGACCAGGTCATGGAGGGCGTGCCTGAGATGATCCACGACGTGCAGGTCGAGGCGACGTTTCCCGACGGCACCAAGCTCGTCACCGTCCACAATCCCATCCGCTGACCATGATCCCCGGCGAAATCATCCCTTCTCCTGACGCGCCCGCGCTCGACGCTAACCTCGGACTGGAGATCAAGATTATTCAGGTCGCCAACACCGGCGATCGTCCCATCCAGGTCGGTTCTCATTTTCATTTCTACGAAACCAACTCCGCGCTGCGCTTCGACCGCAAGATTGCCCGCGGTTTTCGCCTGAACATCCCCGCCGGCACGGCGGTGCGCTTCGAGGCCGGCGACACCAAGCAGGTTGAGCTCGTCGCCCTCACGGGCCTTCGCGAGGTCTGGGGCCTCAACGCCAAGATCAACGGCAAACTCTGACGCATCCGCTTCCATGCCCCTCAAACTCACCCGCCGCCAATACGCCGAGATGTTTGGCCCCACCGTCGGTGATCGCGTGCGCCTCGCCGACACCGAGCTTTTTGTGCAGGTCGAACGCGACCTCATCGCCGAGGGCGGTGGCTATGGTAACGAGATCAAGTTCGGCGGCGGAAAAGTCATTCGCGACGGCATGGGCCAGTCGTCCACCGCCACCGACACCGAGTCGCTTGACCTCGTTATCACCAACGCCCTCATCATCGACGCCAAGCTCGGCATCATCAAGGCGGACATCGGCGTCAAACACGGCATCATTGTCGGCATCGGCCACGCGGGCAACCCCGGCATCCAGCGCGGACTCGGTTCGGTCTATCCTGATCCGAAGACTGGCAAGAAGAACCCCATGATCGTCGGTGCCTGCACCGAAGTGCTCGCGGGCGAGGGTTGTATTATCACCGCCGGAGGCATCGACACGCACATCCATTTTATTTGTCCGCAGCAGATCGACGAGGCCATCAGCTCCGGTGTCACCACGATGCTCGGCGGCGGCACCGGCCCCGCGCATGGCACGCTCGCCACTACTTGCACACCGGGCAAGTGGCACATCCACCGTATGCTTGAGGCGGCCGAGTCGTATCCGATGAACCTCGGCTTCCTCGGCAAGGGCAACTGCGGCACCGCGCAGCCTCTTCGCGACCAAATCCTCGCCGGCGCGCTCGGCCTCAAGCTTCACGAAGACTGGGGAACCACTCCCGCCGCCATCGACACGTGCCTTGGCGTCGCCGACGAGTTCGATGTCCAGGTCGCCATCCACACCGATACGCTCAACGAAGCCGGCTTTGTCGAGGACACGCTCGCCGCCTTCAAAGGCCGCACGATTCACACCTACCACTCCGAAGGTGCCGGCGGCGGCCATGCGCCCGACATTATCCGCGTGTGCGGCGAGGCCAACATCCTCCCTTCCTCGACCAACCCCACGCGCCCTTTCACCGTCAACACCATCGACGAGCACCTCGACATGCTCATGGTGTGCCACCACCTCGACAACAAGATCCCCGAGGACGTCGCCTTTGCCGAGTCGCGCATCCGCCCCGAGACCATCGCCGCCGAGGACCGCCTTCACGATCTTGGCGCGATTTCCATGATGTCGTCCGACTCGCAGGCCATGGGCCGCATCGGCGAAGTCATCTGCCGCACCTGGCAGACCGCGCACAAGATGAAGCTCCAGTTCGGCGCGCTCACGCATCCCTCGCACCCGGCGGCCGACAATTACCGTGTCCTGCGCTACATCGCCAAATACACGATCAACCCCGCGCTCACCCACGGCATGGGCCATGTCATCGGATCGGTCGAGGTTGGGAAACTCGCCGACCTCGTGCTCTTCAAGCCCGCGCTTTTCGGCGCGAAGCCCGAGATGGTTTTGAAGGGTGGTTTTGTCTCGTGGGCCAACATGGGCGATCCCAACGCTTCGATTCCCACGCCGCAGCCGATGTTCTACCGTCCGATGTGGGGCGCGAGCGCGCGCGGCATCGGCTCGACCTGCGTGACGTTTGTCTCCGAGGCCGGTTTGCGCGACGGCGGGCTCACCGAGCTCGGCCTCAGGCGTCGCCTGGAGGCGGTGAAAGGCTGCCGCGCCGTCAGCAAGCGCGACATGGTGCTCAACGACGCGATGCCCGTCATCAAGGTCGATCCTGAGACTTACCACGTCACCGCCGACGGTGTGCACCTCACGTGCGAACCCGCCAAGGTGCTCCCTCTGGCGCAGCGGTATTTCCTGTTCTAAAATCGGCTTGTTGCCCACGCGGCTTTGCCTCGCGATGATGGGTGAACGCTTTGCTATGATTTTGATCACCGCCTCCATAACCAAACCTGATTCCGCTTTGCCGGAGATCGGATTGCGTGTGGAGCGGCGCACGCTGGCTAAAAGATTATGGCGCGGCATGGCGGAGGACGGGGTGGAGTTTGGTTTCGAGTTGGATACGCCGCTGCGACACGGAGCCGCTTTTTGCCAGACCCCCACGGCGCGCTACGTGATCGTGCAGGAACCCGAGGCGGTGCTGGAGATTGCGCTCGATCTCCCGCCGAGCGCGGCCGCCGGTATCGGTTGGGCGGTGGGCAACCTGCATCTTGAGTTTTCGTCCGAGCCGACGCGCCTTCTCACGCCGGACGAACCGGCGGCGCGGCAACTTTTCGAGCGCATCCAGATTTCCTGCAAACCAACGATGGCGGTGTTTCGCGCGGGGCGTTTTGCCCGGGGCGCAGTTGCCGCAACTCCTCATGAACTCGGGCCCAGCCACAAACACTGACGCCGGCTGGATCGTAAGCCTGCTTCAGGCGGGCGACTCGTTTTATCCGACGGGGAGCTATGCGCATTCGTTCGGGTTGGAGGGGCTCGTGCAAGCGGGGGCGGTGCACGACCGGGCGACCTTGCGGGAGTTTTTGTTTTTATCGGCGTTGCCGGCGTTAAGGCATGTCGAGTTGCCTTTGGCAGCGCATGCTTACAGGGCCTTGGGAGAACCGGATTGGGTGCGGATGGAAGAACTGTGCGTGCTGTCGTCGGCGGTGAAGACCGCGAGCGAGGCGCGGCAGGCGTCGCACAACATCGGGCGTCAGCGCGCCGAACTGGCGGCGAGCCTGCACGGCCATCCGCTGGCGGTCGCGTATTTGGAACAGGCGGCGGCGGGTGGCTGGCCGTTTTCGGCGTCGGTATCGGCGGCGCTGGAAGGCCGCATGCTGGGTGCGCCGTTGGCGGCGGTGATGGCGGGCGTTTATTATGCGGCCATTGGCGGGCAACTGGCGGCGGCGATGAAGATTTTGCGTATCGGGCAGAACGGTTGTCAGGCGTTGCTCACCGAGGCTCTGGCGCAAGCGCTGGCGATCATCGCGGCGGCGGAGCAGGTGTCGTTCGACGAGATCGGCTGGTTCAACCCTTGGCTCGACATCGCGGCGGCGCGGCATGAGACGGCGGATGGAAGGTTGTTTATTTCGTGAGACGATGAAGAACTTCAATCCAGTTACACAGAGGGCACAGAGTTCGGATAGAGTTTTGGGAGGGCCGTCCGACTACGAATGTTTTTCCGTGGTTTCTATGATTTGCTCTGTAAACTCCGGATTGGAACTCTGTGCTCTCTGTGTCCCAACTCAAAATCTTTAATTCAATTATGTCTCGTCCCCCACGCATCGGCATCGGCGGCCCGGTTGGTTCGGGCAAGACCATGCTTTGTCTCAAACTTTGCCAGAAGCTGCGCGAGCGCTACTCGATGGCCGTCGTGACCAACGACATTTACTGCTCCGAGGACGCGCAGTTTCTCATTCAGCACAGCGCGTTGTCCGCCGAGCGCATCGCGGGCGTGGAGACCGGTGGGTGTCCGCATACGGCCATCCGTGACGACACGACGATGAACGAGCAGGCGTGCCGAGCGTTGGAGGCGAAATTTGCGGACTTGCAACTCGTGCTCGTCGAGAGCGGCGGCGATAATCTCACGGCGACGTTTTCACCGGAGCTGGTGGATGTGTTCATCTACGTGATTGACGTGGCCGAAGGGGACAAGATCCCGCGTAAGGGCGGGCCGGCGATCCGGCACAGCGATCTGCTCATCATCAACAAAATCGATCTCGCTCCGCTCGTGGGCGCCGATCTCGGCGTGATGGATCGCGATGCGAAAATCCAGCGCGGGGCGAAGCCGTTTTTGTTTTGCGACCTCAAGCGCGAGCATAACCTCGATGCGGTCATCGCGTGGATCGAACGCGAGGTGCTGTTTGCGCGAAAGGCGAAGGGCTGATGGCCGATTTTTACGGACAACTTTCTCTGCGCGCCGAGGCGCGCGATGGCCGCACGGTGCTGGCGGCGCAGGCGTTTCGCGCGCCGTTTCATGTGAGCAAACCTTACTGGGACGCGGACACGGGGACGTTACTTGTGCAGGTGGTGAATCCTACGGCGGGGATTTTGTCGGGGGATAAATTGGAATCGGACATCGCGGTGGGCGCGGGGGCGGCGCTGCTCGTCACCACGCCAAGCGCGAGCCGGGTGTTCAAGATGCGGGAAGGTTCGGCGGAGTGCCTCCAGCGGTTTTCGGTGGAGAGAGGCGGCTGGATGGAGGTGATGCCGGAGCCGCTGGTGCCGCATCGGGGCTGCCGCTACCGGCAGGTCACGCGCATCGAGATGGAGCCGGGCGGCGGACTATTTTTCGCCGATATGCTCATGCCGGGTCGGGTGGCGCACGATGAGGCGTGGCTGTGGGATTCGCTGTGCCTGGAAGTGGATGTGCGGCTGGGCGGCGAACTGATTTTGCGCGAGCGATTCCATCCGTCGGGCGAGGAGTTGAAAGCGATGGCCGCTCTGATGGGTTCCGGGCCGGGAGCTTGCTTTGGCAACGCGGTGCTCATTGCGGAGGAGCCGGGTGACGGCTGGCGCGAGGCGGTGCACGCCTTGCAGGGCGACGGTCTTTGGATCGGCGCGAGCCGTCTGCGCAAAGGCGGCTGGAGCCTGAAGTTTGTCGCGACGGACGGCGTGCGGCTGCGGCAGGGGTTAAAAGAAACGCGCCGACTGTTGTCGGCGCGTTTTCCTCATCTGGCCTGCGATGCGCGCAAGCTGTGAACTCGAACCGGACGGCCCAGCGGTCCGTCCCTACCTCAGAAGGCCAGCATGGCCACGCCGACCAGGGCGATGGCGACTCCGGCGGTCTGCGGGATGACGGTGGATTTGCGTGAGGTGAAGAGGCCAAGGCCGAGACCGGCGGCGTGGAGCAGGGCGGTCGCGAGCACGAAGCCGAGGCCGTAGGAAAGACCGGCGGCGGTCGCGGGCATTTCCGCACCGTGGGCGAGGCCGTGGAAGAGGGCGAATATGCCGACGATGGCCATGCCGGCGGCGACAGGGAGACGGGCGGCGGTGGCGACGAGCAGGCCGAGCACGAGGACCGAGGCGGCGATGCCTTGTTCGGTGCCCGCGATTTGCAGGCCACCGTGGCCGAGAATGGCGCCGAGGGTCATCACGCTCAAGAAGGCGGCGGGCACGAGCCAGCGGGCGCGTCCGCCGAGCTGCGCGGCCCAGAGGCCGACGGCGATCATGGCGAGGAGGTGATCCCAGCCGCTGAGCGGATGGGTGAAGCCGCCGCTGAAATCCCAACCGAAGCCGTGGTCGCCATCGTGGCCCGGGTGGGCGCTGGCGAGGGCGGGCAGGGCGGCCAAAAGAACGAAGCCTTTGAGGAGAGTGCGCAGGGATTTCGTGGGCATGGGTTTTATGGGTAATCGGGAAGCAGTTGGCGGGCCAGTTTACCGGTTAGAACTTAAGCAGTTGTTTGGTCAAGAAGGCGGTTTGCAAGGCGTTGATTTCCTTGAGGCCTTTTTGGGCGAGGGCGATGAGGCTGAGGAGCTGTTCGTGGGTGAAGGTGGCTTCTTCGCCGCAGCCCTGGACTTCGACGAATTTGCCCTGGCCGGTCATGACGACGTTGAAGTCGACCTCGGCGTCCTTGTCTTCGACGTAGGGGAGGTCGAGGAGTTCGCGGCCGTCGTAGAGGCCGACGCTCACGGCGGCGACGGAGTCGGTGAGCGGGTTTTCGGGAATGCGCTTGGCGTCGAGGAGCGTCTGGATGGCGAGGCGGGCGGCGAGGTAGGCGCCGGTGATGGAGGCGGTGCGGGTGCCGCCGTCGGCCTGGAGGACGTCGCAGTCAATCCAGAGGGTGTTTTCGCCGAGCTTTTTGAGGTCGAGGACGGCGCGGAGGGAGCGGCCGATGAGGCGCTGGATTTCAACGGTGCGGCCGTCGAGTTTGCCCTTGGAGATGTCGCGCTGTTTGCGCTCGTGGGTGCTGTAGGGGAGCAGGGAGTATTCGGCGGTGAGCCAGCCGCCGGGGACGCGCTGCTGTTTCATCCAAGCGGGGACCTTGGGCTCGATGGTCGCGGCGCAGATGACGCGGGTCGTGCCGAAGGACACGAGCACGGAGCCGGTGGCGTGCGGGGCGATGTTGGCCTCAAAGGTGATGGGGCGGAGCTGGTCGGGTTTGCGGCCGTCGGCGCGGAGAGCAGGGTAAGACATTGGGGAGAACGGTAGTAGGCGGACGGTTGACCGCCATAGAGAAATGCGGAGTTTGCGAAGACCTGCGGGCGAGGTTGACCCCGTGGAGGCGGGCGCATTTAACCCGTCCATGGTTGAAAGCCTTACGGTCAATCTCGGCGAACGGAGCTATCCGATTTATTTCGGGTCGGATGTGTCGTCCGCCGTGCGTGTTCAGGTGGACGCGCTGGTCGCCGAAGGCCGCAAGGTCATGGTGGTCACCGACCGTAACATCGCCCATCTCCAACTGGACGCGCTTCGGGACATGTTCGGCGGGCAGCCGACGCTGGTGCTCGATCCGGGTGAGGAAACGAAGTCGTTGCGCGAGCTGGGTCGCGTGCTGGATTTTTTGGCGGAAAACCGCGTGGACCGTGGCGGCGTGGTCTTTGCGGTGGGCGGCGGCGTGATCGGGGATCTCGCGGGGTTTGCGGCGGCGTCTTACTTGCGCGGGATCGCGTTTTACCAAGTGCCCACGACGTTGCTGGCGATGGTGGACAGTTCGGTGGGCGGTAAGACCGGCATCAACCTTCACGCGGGCAAGAATCTCGTCGGCGCGTTTCACCAGCCCAAGGGCGTCTTTATCGGCACGGGGCTGCTGGCAACGTTGCCGCCGCGCGAGTTTGCCGCCGGCATGGCGGAAGTCATCAAGACCGGTCTGTTGGGCGATGCGGATCTTTTCGCGCAACTCGAACACGCGGCGTTGACGGTTAACAGCCCGGCGCTGGCTCCGATCATTCGGCGTTGTTGCGCGCTCAAGGCACGCGTCGTCGAGGCCGACGAGCACGAGACCGCGAAGGAAGGCGGACGCGCGCTGTTGAACCTCGGGCATACCTTTGGTCACGCGATCGAGCAGGTCACGGGCTACGGAGTTTATTTGCACGGCGAGGCGATTGGCATCGGATTGGCCACCGCCGCCCGTCTTTCTCTCAAGCTGGGTTATCTCGGTGCTACGGAGGTGGCGAAGGTGGAAGCGGTGGTGAAGGCCCACGCCCTGCCGATCCGGCTGCGCGAGCCGCTGCCGTTGGCTGCGCTCATGATGGCGATGTCGCGCGACAAGAAAGTGCGGGCGGGCTCCCTGCGATTCGTGGTGCTGAAATCCCTGGGCGAGGCGGCGACGCAGGCTGGCGTGGACACGGCTCTGGCTGAGCAATGTTTTCGCGAGGTGGGCGCGGTTTGATTCCACGCTTCCGTCCTCGGGTAAATTTGAGATACCATCGTCTCCATGTCGGCTATTGATGAAGGCATTGTTCGGGAATACTTTGAGCAAAACGGGTTTCTCGTGCGCCAAGTCCGCAAGTATCAGGTCTCGGCTCGCAAGAAGACGGGCGACGAGGAGATTGATCTGCTGGTTTACAACCCGTCTTGGCGACGCGAATCCAAACGTCCTGACTTTTTTCTTTTTTCCAATGAACTGCCGCTGGTTCATCGCGCGATGATTGCCGTCAAGGGCTGGCATACGGGCGTGTTCACGCCGACCATGCTGAAGAGTTCGCCTGAAATATTCCGGTTTCTGGAGGACAATGTGTTGAAGGAAGCGACACGGTTTTTCCCGGCGGACGCTGGTTCCGGGGAAAGCGCCGATCTCACCAAAATTCTTGTGCTGCCGAGTCTGCCGACGCAGGAGCCGTTTCGCTCGCAGAGCGTCGCCTTGCTCAAGGAGCGCGGCGTGGACGCCATCATTTCCTTCCGCTCCATGCTGCTCGACTTGGTGGACAAGGTGGAGATCAACCGCAACTACGGCAAAAGCGACACGCTGCAAGTGATGCGAATATTGAAAAACTACGACTTGCTGAAGGACGCCCAGCTTGACCTGCTGACCGAGCGCGCGGCTTCTTTGCGTCGCCCGAAATCCTGATTCCACCCCATGAGCGTTTCCATTCATCCCACTGCGATCATCGAGGCCGGTGCCGTCATCGGCGACGGGTGCGACATTCAAGCGGGCGCGATCATCGGCAGACATGTTGTGCTCGGCGAACGTGTCGTCGTCTATCCCTACGCCGTCGTCGGTGGAGATCCGCAGCATCTCAAGTTCGACCGCGCCACGGCTTCCGGCGTGCGCATCGGAAGCGGCACCGTCATTCGCGAGCATGCGACCGTCAACCGCGCCGCGCAGCCGGGCGGTGAAACCATTGTGGGCGAGAGATGTTTTTTGATGGCCAATTCCCATGTCGGCCATGACTGCGTGCTGGCGGATGATGTCGTGCTGGCGAACAACGTGATGCTGGCCGGCCATGTGCATGTCGGTGCGTTTACCTTTATCGGCGGCGGCGCCGGCGTGCACCAGTTCGCCCGGATCGGCGAGAGCGCGATGGTGAGCGGGCTTTCGCGCATTTCGCGGGATCTCGCGCCGTTTACGATCACGGCCGAACGC
Source organism: Verrucomicrobiota bacterium (assembly GCA_025361935.1). Lineage (GTDB taxonomy): Bacteria > Verrucomicrobiota > Verrucomicrobiia > Opitutales > Opitutaceae > Rariglobus. The sequence goes on along the minus strand of JANYJB010000009.1, from coordinate 30,446 downwards.
GACGAGGTGTCGGGCCTGAACCTCGTGGGACTCAAGCGGCGCGGATTTTCGCGGGAGGCGATTGGCGAGCTTAAGAAGGCGTTTCGCGCGGTTTATTTTGGCGCGGGCAACATCCGTGAACTGGCGGCGGCGCAGTTGGCGGGCGGTGGTTATACGACGGTGGAGGCGCGGAGATTTCTGGAATTTTTTGGCGGCGGTAAACGCGGTTTTTCCCGTGCCACGCGTGTGGTTGCGGAGGATACGCATGACTAGGCTTGCCTTTACCTGTGGCGATCCGGCGGGGGTTGGACCGGAAATCATCGCGACGTGGCTGGCGACTCATTCCGAGGCTGCGCGTGATGTCACGGTGATCGGCCCCGCACGCTGGCTGGCGACTTTGTCGGCGGGTGCCGCGAAGCACATTGCCGTCGGCCCGGCGGATTATGCGGCTGTCGCCGGACGACCGGACGAGGCCGGCGCCCGCGTTGCGATCGCGGCGATGGAAGCCGCGGCCGAGGGTTGCCGCACGGGGGCGTGGGCAGGCGTGGTGACGGGGCCGGTGAGCAAGGCGGAGCTGGCGCGGGTCGGTTATCGTTATCCGGGACAGACGGAATTTTTTGCGGCGCGTTGGGGAGGTGAGCCGGTGATGGCGTTTTGCGGCGGGCGGCTTCGGGTGGTTTTGGCGACGTGGCATTTACCGTTGTCCGAGGTAGCTCGTAATCTCGGGCCGGAGTTACTGCGCCGCACCGTGGCGGCCGCCGATCAACTCGCTCGGGCGGAAGGAATCGCCGCGCCGCGCATCGGCGTGTGCGGGCTGAATCCGCATGCCGGCGAGGACGGACTGCTTGGCGAAGAAGAGCGGGATTTTATCGATCCGGCGTTGGGGAAGCTGCGCATAGTTTTTCCCGGCGTGTCGCTTTGCCAGCCGGGGGACACGCTTTTTGGGCGGGCGCTGCGCGGCGAATTCGACGTGGTGATCGCGCTTTACCACGATCAGGGACTCGCGCCGCTCAAGGTCGTCGATTTCAACGAGGCGGTGAATGTCACGCTGGGGCTACCCTTTGTGCGCACGAGTCCGGACCACGGCACTGCGTTCGGCATCGCGGGCAGAGGTGTGGCGAGCGGCACGAGTTTTGCCAATGCCGTGACCGTGGCGCGGCGCTTGATAAACGCCCGCGCTGCGCAATAGTGATGCCGATGTCAGCCGCTCCCGAAACCATTTCAACTGTCGCCGCGTCGTCCGGCACCCCTCTTCCCGAGGGCGTGCGTGCGGGCAACGAGAACCTCGTGCGCCTGACGGAGCCGGCCGGGGCCAAGGTCCGCGCGCTCGTTGCCAGAGAGGGGCAGGGTGGTTTGCTGCGGGTGGCGATCACCGGCGGCGGATGCAACGGGCTCAGTTACAAAATGAAATTCGTGCCAGAGCCTCGCAAGGGCGACATTCTTGTCCAGTCGTCGGGGGTTTCCGTGGTGATTGACGCCAAGACGGCGCTTTATCTCAAGGGAACAGTGCTCGATTATTCGAACAAGCTCATCGCGGGCGGCTTCAAGTTCTCCAATCCCAACGCCAAGGCGAGCTGCTCGTGCGGCGAGAGTTTCAGTGTCTAAACTCCCTTTTGCGCCGAAGCGTGCCGGTTGCCTAACTTCGTGATTGTCTTCCCCGGGGCTCTGGGCGAAATCTGATCCGTTTCCATACTGCAACCTCCTTATTGATGGCCAATTCGTCTTCTTCGTCGGGCGGCAACCGCCCCGGTTATTATCAGCGTCGCAACAGCGATCCTTTCGCGCACATCCGTCGTAACGCCCGGATCAAAGAGCCCGAAATCCGCGTCATCAGTCCCGAGGGCAAGCAGCTCGGCATCATGCAGACCGAGCGTGCGCTCGCGCTGGCTCAGCAGTTCAATCTCGACCTCGTCGAGATGGCGGCGACCGCCAAGCCCCCCGTTTGCCGCATTATGGATTTCGGCAAATACATCTACGAGGAGCAGAAAAAGGCGAGTCACGCCAAGTCCACGACGACCAAGCTGAAGGAAATCGAGTTCACGCCGCGCATCGCCGGCGGCGATTTTCTTACCAAGATCCGTCACGCCGAGGAATTCCTTTCGCATGGCAACAAGGTGAAGCTCCGCCTCAAGTTCCGCGGACGCGAGATGGCGCACACCGAAATCGGTTTCGAGCTCATGAAAAGGGCGCTGGCCGAACTCGAAGGCATGGGGCACCCCGACAATCTCGCCAAACTCATGGGCAAGCAGATCAACGTGATGTTGACCCCGCTTCCCGAGAACAAGCGGAAGCGCAAATACACCCTGGAGGCCGACGAACAGGCGATCGACGACACCGGCTCGGACGCAGGTCAGGAGGAAGACGAAACGCAGGCCCAGGCCTGAGCCTCCGGGTTTTATGGGCATTCACCGGCGTTGTATTTTGGCGTTCGCGCTTTTGGTCTCGCTGAGCCTTTTTTCCACTGTCGGGGTTTACGCTTTGCCCGGCCGGTCATCGTCCTCGGCCAATACCGTAAACATGACCGTAAGGGGTATCGGCTATACCGACGCCCGCGTCTTTTTCGCTCGCTACGGAGTGAAAAAAGCCGTCTGGACAAAAACTGGGGAGCAGATGCGCTTGGAAGGCGCGAATACCAAGATTGAGATCGAGACCGACAAGCGCGACGCGGAGTTCAACGGCCGTCGTGTGCTGCTCGGCGACCCGGTGGTGTTTTACGGCTCCTCGCTCTACATCAGCCGCATCGACGCGGAGAAATTGTTCGCCCCGCTGCTCAATCCCGCCGGGACGTTCTCGCCGTCCTCGTCGGCCGTGCAGGTGATCGCCATCGACCCCGGCCACGGCGGCCAGGACACGGGCACGCAAAACAAGGCGCTCAAGCTCAACGAAAAAACCTTCACACTCGACGTAGCCCTGCGCTTGAGGACGCTTCTCCAAAAGGAAGGCTACAAAATCATCATGACGAGGACCGACGATCGCTTCATCCCGCTGCCCGACCGCGCCGAGATCGCCAACAAGGCGGGGGCCGATCTTTTTATCAGCATTCATTTCAACTCGGTGGAAGGAGCCTCCACGGTATTTGGTTCGGAGACCTACGCGATGACGCCGCAATACCAGCGCTCAACCTCCACTTCCCCGAGCGAGAAAGATCCCGGCGCGCGCTTGGCATATCCCGGCAACAACCACGATCCGTTGAACGTGGTGCTCGGCTATTGCATCCAAAACCAACTGCTCAACAAACTCGGCACCGAAGACCGCGGTTTCAAACGGGCGCGATTTGCCGTGCTCCGGTTCGTCAACGCCCCCGCCGTTTTGGTGGAGAGCGGCTATCTCTCGAATACAGCCGAGGCTCGCAAGATATGCACCGCTGCCTATCGTGAAAGTATCGCCGAGGGCATCGCGGCCGGCATCAAGGCCTACGCCGCCGTCACCGCATCCAACAAATCAAAGTGAACACGACGACACCATACATCCTGATCGCCCTCGGCGGCGCGCTTGGCAGCGTGGCGCGTTTTGCGTTGTCGGGCCTGGCCGCCAGCCAGCTTGGCTCGACCTTTCCGTGGGGCACGTTGATCGTGAATGTGCTCGGCTCGTTTGTGATCGGCTTTTTCTCCGCGTTTACCGGGCCCGAGGGCAGGTGGACGGCGGGCGAAGGCGTGCGGATGTTTTTCATGACCGGGGTGCTGGGCGGGTTCACGACGTTCTCGTCGTTCAGCCTGCAAACGCTCGCGTTGGCCCGTGACGGCGAGTTCCTGCGCGCCGGGGGCAACGTGGCCGGCTCGATGGTGATCTGCCTCGTAGCGGTATGGTTGGGTCACCTGCTGGCCGTCGCGCTCAGTCCGTCCCGCTGAAAGCACCCTTGCCAGCGGGCGCGGCGTGGCGTGTTCTGACTGCACGATGAACTGGCTTTTCTGGGCGCTTCTTTCGGCACTGTTCGCCGGGCTTACCGCGGTTCTCGCCAAGGTCGGCGTGACCGGGGTGGACGCGAATCTGGCGACGGCGGTGCGCACTTCGGTGGTGCTGGTGTTTGCATGGGGCGTGGCGCTGGCGACGTGTCCGGCAAGCGCGATGACGGGATTCTCCCGGCGGACATGGTTGTTTCTCGTGTTGTCGGGACTGGCGACCGGGCTGTCATGGCTGTGCTACTTCCGCGCGTTGAAGCTGGGCGAGGCGTCGAAGGTCGCGCCGATCGACAAGCTCAGCGTGGTGTTTGTGCTGCTCTTCGCGGCGATGTTTCTGGGCGAGCAGATCACCTGGCGCACGGGGCTGGGTGGAACTTTGATCGTGGCGGGCGCCGTCGTGCTGGCCTTTAAATAAAGATCATCATCGAAGAGCCGCGATTTTTGCGATCAGGGTTTTCCGCATGGAACGTGACACCGTGTCGCAGGGAGGCGCGCCGAATCCTTGGGGCGAAAATATGTTAGCGGACAACAGGTGGAGGTGAGGTGCGTCCGTGGCAGTCGTTGTTAAGATAGGCCAGGGAAATACACCAAGCCGCGCCATAGTTTACCCAGCCCTCTCTGTGGCGGTAGGCGCCTTCCGGATTGAAGGGATACATCTCCGTGCCGGGCGAAGAATCCAGCGAACCGCGGCAGAGTTCCAGACGGGCGCAGACATTCTTGGAGTGTTGCACCGGCCAGCCGCGTTCGAGTTCGGGAAAACTTCTCACCGCAAGCGTGTTGGCGGGCTGGGCGGCGAGGCGGGGATTGCGCCCAAAAATCGCGTCCACATGGGAACATGCCAGTTGGCGCAGGCGGTTCTTAAGCACGGGGTCGTTGATCACCCATGAGGCCGCCAGCGCGACGGCGGGAAAACCTACGACGTTGCCTGAATCGTTGATCTTGGGCACAGTCCATAGGGTGTCTTCGTCGTAGCGGCGGAAGTCCCAGAGGTTGTTGGAACGGCGCACGGCCACTTCGGCCCAACTGCGGATTTTTTCTTTGAGCCCGGCGGGAGCGCGGTCCGGATAGTTTTGCAGCAGCCATACGAGGTTGGGGATCGTGCGATGCTCGCTCATGCGCTGGCCTTTGGTGGTGCGCGGGTCGTTCCAATCGAGGTTTTTGATGATCCATTCGGCCTGGGCCACGGCGGCGTCCAGATAAATGCCGGCGTCCGGGCGACCTTCGCGCTTGGCGACTTCGTGCATGAGCAGGTTGGGCACGATCGAATGGCCGGGCGCGTGGCGACCTTTATACGGATGCAGCAGACCGCCCATCGGGTTTTTCCCAGTGATCTGTTCGACGGTCAGATAAGTCTGCGGATTCCACCAGGGATCGATGCCCAGAGACGGCTTCCAGTTGGCAAAACAAAAATCGCGGCAGCGGTTGTAAAAAGACTGCGGGAGCCACTGTTTGAGCACCGGCCAGGCCCAGACAACGTAGGCAATCTGCTCGACTGTCTGGGTATGAATCGTCGCGCCGTCCGGATCTTGCGAAGGATCCGCGGTGATGGGTTTCATCAAATAAAAGCCCGCGCCCCAGTGGAGCAGTTTCACCACGTCGGGCGCGTTCGCCGCCGGAGCCTCCAGCTCGGTGTAGTAGCGGATTACGGCTTGCATCACCCCGGCGCTTTGAGGGTTCTTCGCGTCAAAAACGAAGTCGGGACCGAGGGCGCGCTTCTTGTCCGCCACCCAGTCGATCTGCCGGGGCATCGCCTCGAGACGGGCGGCGTCTGCGAGGTAAAGCAGCACCAGCGAGGGGAGAATGGCGTCGTAGTAGGTGCCGTCGCTCCACGGGCAGCCACCATAGGCGCTCGGGTGCGTGCCGACCACACTGCGGGCATCGATGAGGAAATCGACCGCCGGTTGCCAGAACTGATCCTGCCAGAGATTCGTGCGGATGAGGAAGGGATCGCTGACGCCGGGGCGAAGTGCGCCGCCGCTTACGGTCACGACGTAATGCCGGGGTGAATCGGACGGACGGAAGTCGCTGAAATCGCCAACGCCGCCGTGGATTTGGCCACGAAAAAGCGGCTCGGTGCCATCGGCCAGACGCACGATGAACGGCGTGCCATCGGCGGAAAGCGGTGCGGTGAACCGTTTGGCGTAGCCGGTGGCGTAGCCGATCTGATTAACCGCGATTTGATGGATCGTGCGGTCAATCGGCGGGGTCTTGGGCACGGGCTCCGTAGAGAATCCGAGGCTGGTGCTGAGCACTCCCAAACAAACGAGGAACAAGCTGGGCTTCATCATGGGGCGAAGAGAGTTGGTTCCGTTGGGTTTTTCCCCGTGTTCAATCGGCGTAACAACGCACCTGAAACACGGCCGCCGGGGGCTGGCCGGACTCCGGCACCAGTTCGACCACCAGCCGGTCGGTCACCACCGCCGCTTCGAGGCGGATGACGTTGCGCGTCCGGTGATTTTTAACGACCTCGGCCAGCACCCGTCCGTCGGCGTCTCGCAAGCGGTAATTTTGAGCACACAGCGGCATGCGGCGTTCGGGGTGACCCCATTGAACCGACTCCATCGCGTGATCAAAATCCGTATCAAACGAAAGTTCCACGGTTCGGATGGTTTGAGGGGTCGGCCAGGACAAGGTGAGAGTGGGCGCAGGGTCGGCGAGTGCGGGCACCCAGGCGTTGGTCCGGGTGGTTGGCCGGGCCGGGCCGGTCAAGGTGTGCGCGGGCGCGAAGGCGGCCAGCGGAGGGTCGAAGCCAAGCGCGAAGTTTTGCCCGCTGGGACGGCGTTCTGGGATCCAGAATTCAAAGGTGTCCACTCCGACGTCGCTCGTCGGGTTTTGCACCGCGCTTTTGGCGACTTTTTTGTTCGCGCCGTGGCGCACCGAGAGAATGCCGGTAAGGCGTTGATCGCTCAGCACCAGGCTCACGCCTGCCACCGGCATGACGCAGATGAACACATACCGGGCTTGGTCTAGAACGACGCCGAAATCCACCGTCACCGGCACGCCTTGTCCCGCGGGCACGTGGAGTTTCTTAACCGCCAGGGTCACGTCTGGGGTAAAATTGCCCTCGCGTGTGGAGGCGCGCAGTTGGAACTCCATATCGGTGGCTGCGGCGACATCGGCCCAGATGGTGACGCGGGGCACGGGACCCGCGGTCATCGGCACGATCATCGCGCGGGGGCAGTCGAGCTCGGAGCGGAGGGTCCCTGCCGAAAGCGAAGCGAGTGCGAAGGTCGACGACGCGGTGGCGGTTGCGGTTTCGGCCAGGTTGGCCTTTTCCGCGTGGTTGACGTGGGGGATGTAGTGGCCGGTGCGCGCCAGACGGGTTTGCAACTCCCGCATGCGTTGAGGAACGAGCAGATCGCGGGGCAGCAGGCCGCTCTCGCGGCAGAGCGCGGCCGCCATGCCCACCGCCTGGGCGGTGTGCGCGGCGGTGGCCATGACGCGGGTGGTGCCGAAGGCCACGTGCGAGACGCTGATGATGCGCCCGGCGAGAAAGAGGTTTTTAATATTACGACTATACAGGGAGCGATAGGGGATTTGATAGACGCCTTTGCTGTGCCACTGGGTGCAGCCAGATTTGGTGCTATAGACCCCGTCGGCAGGGTGGAGGTCGATGGCCCAACCGCCGTAACTGACCGCGTCGGCGTGCCGGCGTTGTTCAATCACGTCCTGTTGGATCATCATATAGTCGCCTTCAAAACGGCGGCTTTCGCGCTTGCCGGGGACGGAGCCGATCCATTCGAGAGTGAGGTTGGCGGCCTCGGGGAATTTCCCGGAATTTTTGATGTGATTCCAGACGCCGTAAACGACCTTCCAGAGTTCCCATTTGATCTCCTCGGTCTGGTGGACGGTGTCGAGTCGGCCGCCGAATTCCAGCCACCAAAAAGCGCAGCCGAGATCGCTGGCGGCAATCTGGCCGAAACGAGGGATCTTTGTGATGTCGGTCAACGCGAAGGCGGGCGGCACAAACTCGACCGGGCGGCCGACGTCTTTGCTGTAAAAGAAAATCGAGTGGCCGAGCAGTTCGCCGTATTCGGCGTCGGGGGCGAATTTTTCGCCAAACTCAGACTGCGCCTCAGCCCCCATGCGGAAGGCGGCCCCGGCTTGAAAACCCACGATGCCATCGCCCGAGGCGTCGCAGAACAGCGGCGCGGCGACTTCGTAGAGCGTCTCGTTCTGACTGCAAAAGGCGCGCACCGAGCGGATGGTGTCGGCGTCGGTTTTGAGGGTTTCGAATACAGCGGTGTTGAGCAGCAGGCGGATATTGGGCTCGGCGACGACCATATCCAGAAGCAGGGCGTCGAAGAGATGCGGGTTGCCCTCGGGGTTGCGGAAGGTGTTTTCGACAGAAATCTCGTCGATCACCCCGCCTTCGCGGGCCCAGCGGTTGTTGTTGCCCATGTGGGAAGTCGCGCCGAGCGCCCAAAGGCGCACCTCGCTGGAAGCATTGCCGCCCAACACGGGCCTATCCTGGATCAAAACGACGCGGCAACCGGCCCGGGCGGCCGTTATCGCCCCGGACACGCCGGCCAGACCGCCGCCTACGACCACAAGGTCGGCGGTGAGGCTTTGTGATTTAATCTGACGAGAAGCTGCGGCATGGGAAGAAATCATGGGGGAGGGGAGGTTTAGTCCTGCCATTATGCCCGAAACGGGTTGCTTTTCGCTAGATGTGATCGCGTATCTTATCTTAGATTTTGACGCACCAGCTCCTCCACGTGCCCAAACGTTCCACTAAAAATTATTCGCCCGAAATCACTCCGCGTGTCGCCGTGCTGGTCGATACCGCCACTGACTGGGGGCGCGGTATTCTAAACGGTATCCACCGCTACAGCCGGCAGAATGGACCGTGGCATTTGTTTTTTGATCACCGGGGGCTTGAGCCTGCAGTAAATCTCGCGCCGGATTGGCAGGGCCAGGGTATCATCGCCCGCATCGCAAACGGGGAAATCGCGTGGCACCTGAGCCAACGCAAAACTCCCGTGGTAAACGTGTCGGCCATCCAGTATAAGGGACCACAGTTTCCGCGGGTAAACAATGATGTCGAAGGCGTGGCCCGGCTTGCGGTGGATTACTTCCGTCGGCGCGGATTTCGGGCTTTCGCCTATCTTAGCTTCATCGGCTTGGAATACGTGAGCCGTCAGCGTGACGCCTTTGTCGAAGCGGTTCAAAAGACCGGCGGTGGCAGCGTGGCCGTGCACGGCGTGGAAATCATGCCCGGGTTTCAATCCCCGGATTGGAATCTAAACCTCGAAAAGCTCGGTGCGTGGTTGCTCACACTCCCTAAGCCGGTGGCGCTTTTTACCTGGAGCGGAGGCAGGGAAATCATCCATGCGTGCCAAAAAGTCGGGCTGCAGATGCCTCAGGATGTCGCTCTGCTCAGCGGCTCCGACGACGAGCTGATGTGCGGTCTCTCCCCGATTCCGATCTCGGGTGTGAAATCCGCCAGCGAACGCATCGGCTACGAGGCGGCGGCGAAGCTTGCACGGCTCATCGGCGGATCAAGCCGCAGACCAAGCACCACGCTAATAGCACCTCTCGCCGTCATCACCCGCCAATCCACCGATACGCTGGCCATAGCCGACGCAAAAATGAGGGCCGCGCTCCACTACATCCACGGAAACCTGACAGGCGATCTGCCGGTGCCGAAGCTGGCGGGCATCGTCGGACTCTCTCGCAGCGGCCTCGAACGGCGTTTTCGCAGTCTAGTCGGCAGCGCCCCCGCTGACTACATCTCCCGCTTGCGGCTTGAACGCGTCAAATCACTCCTAGGGGAAACTTCTTTGCCCATCTCCGTCGTGGCCGAGCAAGCCGGCTTCAGTTCGCCGGAATACATGACCACGGTGTTTCGACGGCAGATGACGGTCACTCCGCTGCATTACCGCCGCACCCTCCTTAACGGCTAGAGACGCCGGACAGGTGAAATGGGAACAATCTCCCCCAGTCGGCACTCATTCCGTTTCACGCAGATTGGCGAGAATTGAATGTTTTTCTGGGATGATAATTTTAAAGTTATTTCTGCGACTCAAACCGGCAAAAAGTGGAGACGTTCAACGGGAGCAACATGCCGTCACTCGCCTTAACTTGGAACTCCAATCTCGGCTTGCCCGAGGGCTGCCGGTAATAAAGTCGCAACGGATGCCAGCCAGCCTTGAGCCGAACGCCGCCTTGAAGGGGCCCTTCGGGAACATTTGGTGACTCATCAATGACGCGGATGTCGTGCACGAACAGCATGGCCGGTCCTCCGGCATCGACGGAGAAGGTGTATTCACCGTCCGCAGGAATGTGAAAATACCCTGCGAACGACACTCCGAATGGCCGCACATCTGATTGTGAGGGCAGTGCAATCGTCGGTGAGTATCCGCTGCGGGCCGGAGTCAGGGTGCGAAAATCCGGCATCCAAGGCCAATCGCCATCGAACCATGCCCAACTGACGCCGGGCTGGCCGACCGGATCGGATGTCGCCGGCGGGACCATTGCATTGTCGTATGGCCGAGGCGCGCTCGCATTGGATTTGCGCAGCTGCAACACCCGCGCCTTCATGGCGGCCTGCAGGGAGGCCAGTTCCGGGGTTTTCGCCAGATTGAGGGTTTGTTGGGGATCCTTGGTGACGTTGTAGATTTCGAAGTCGTCGTCCGCCGACTTCACGTCGTAGCGAACTCCCATGTAACCGTTGAGATAGATGTTTTGCATCTGGCCGCGTTTCCGCCCGCGATGCGCCGGAGAAAAATCAGCAAAATCCGGAGTCAGGCCACCTACGAAATACTCGATATAGATTGTCCCCGGCTGCTGCTTGCCGCGACCGGTGAGCGAAGGCAGGAGCGAAACGCCATCCGAAGCAGCCAGCATCGGAAGTCCCGCGATTTCCGCAAACGTGTTCAGCCAATCCCACTGGCCGCACGGTTGGTTAATCATTTTGCCCGCCGGAATCACGCCCGGCCAGCTCGCGATTGTCGGCTCGCGCATGCCGCCTTCCCAAGTGTCCCGCTTGATGCCGTCGAACGGGCCATACCCGCGAAAGAACGTCGGCGTGAAGGGCTCCTTGGCAAGGTATGATTCTACGGACGGCCCGTTGTCCGAGGTGAAGATCACCAGTGTGTTGTTGTCGATTTTGAGGTCCTTCAACAACCGCATCACGTCGCCCACGCAAAAATCAATGCGCCGCACATCATTCGCATAGCGCTTTTGCACGTCCGGCCAGGGCGCTTCCGGAGTGGCGGGATTGTGATCGTCGTCCCAAGTGCCTTTCTCGTAATCGGGAAACATGTAGCCGTCCATCGTGCCCTGCGCGGTGTTGAGCATGTGATGGGGTTCGCCCAGCCATTGAACACCGCCGGTCAAGCCTCCGCCCTGCGGATAGGCACAGGGTGGATTTTGCAACACGGCGTGCGGCGTGTCGTAGGCAAGGTAGGCGAAAAACGGCTGGTTCGGATGGGCTTTGGTTTGTTCGGTGATCCATTTTTTGGCCCGTGCGGTCCAAAGGTCGTCGGTGTAGCACTTGTCCAGATCTGCGGTCACCACACGGTCGTTTTCCCAGACTTCGCGCTGGTTCTCCTTCGGGTAGTGGAAATGTCCGTCTATGTGCCGCACGTAACCATAAAAAAAATCAAAGCCGCGTAGGGTGGGGAAGGCCTCCCACGACTGGTATCTGGCGGCTTTTTGTTCGGCCGACTCGTTGATGTTTGGCTTATCGTCGTCCTTGTTTTTCCAGTCACCTCCCTGCAATCCCCATTTCCCAAAAGCGGCCGTCGCGTAGCCCGCCTTTTTCAGCACCGTGCCGAGCGTGTGGGAATCCGCCAGCGCCTTGTCGAATTGATTGTCGCGCACGTTGCAGTTGCCCTGGGTCAACCCCGACAGCAGCGAGGCGCGCGAGGGTGCGCAGACCGGTGCGCCGCTGTAATGCTGAGTCAGCATCACGCCCTGCTGCGCCAGCGTGTCGATATTCGGTGTGCTAAAATAGGGCACACTCCGGTCGTGCAACGCGGCACGCTGGTTCTGGTAAAATACGCCCACATCTCCGTAGCCAAGGTCGTCGCAGAGAATTAAAATGATGTTGGGCGGGGCATTGGTTTGCGCTGCGGAGCACGTCAAAACGCCGCAGGCAAGGAGTGCTCCGGCCAGAATGCGGCGGGTTGATTTGTTCAGCACAAATTTAATCGGCTTCATTCCGTGGCGGCTTTTTTAGATTCCGAGCTAAGCACCTCCCTAAGCTTTGAGAATGCAACCCGCATCTCTTCGGGAGTGCCCAGGGCGATCGCCATTTTGTATTCAAAATAAAATCCCGGGGTGATGGCGAACTTCACCAATGGTGCGACGTATGAGCATGCGCCCTTGGCTTGGGGGGATTTTCCGGCGCGATAGCAGGTGAGGTCTTTCGCCACGGACGAATAGACGCCGACGCCTATGTTTTGATCGTTTACCCAAGCCGCCCAGCCTTCGGAAATTTTGCGTGATTCATTGGGCCAGCCCGGTTGCGAGCGGGTCAGTTCGCCACCCGTCCACGGCTGATCGCCCTCGTAGATGACCATTGTGTCGTAAGCGGGGTTAATGAACGTAGCCGGCACTTCTTGCGAGCGCATGGGATGAACCTCCGTGCCGCGATAGCGGAAACTGAACCGAACCAAAGCCTCCGCGCCTTGGAGCACAATGGTCTGCTCCATCAAGCACTCATCGAGCAATTCTCCGCCCGCCCAGTTCCGTGGGCGAATGCGTGCGTAGAGCGCCGTAGAATTGCTGGTCAATTCCAACACTTCCGAGGGGTGACCCTTGTAGTCACCACCCTGGACCGGATTCCACGTCCATGGCTTATCGCGCCACATCGAACCATCTTTTTTCCCATAATAACTCTGCTGGATCAATCGGCCGGCGTCATAGTGATCCAACAGATTCTCCTGCGAGCCGCTGCGCGAGAACCAACCGATGCCAGCACCGGCGGTTTTTTTGACGCCCAGCCGCACGATGCCGTTGTCAATAAAGACCCAGTCTGCCGGCTTGATTACGGCAGCACCTGCCACCGCTTTTGTCGGCTTGTCTGCACCCACGGACGGGTTTAGAGCCAAGCTCAGCATGGCGAAGACGATAAAAAAATGTCGCATGATTAAAAATTCCAACGCTGCGATTGGTAGCAATCGGCTTTGGGGAACGAGGTGTTGTTTTGGGCTGATGCGTAGTCGCCCTCAAATGGATGAGGGCGGGTAGGGCTGTTGGCGGAATGGCAATCGTTTCAATAACGGATTCGTTTGGAATTTCATAATTCGTTTTGCCACGGTTTACCGTTTCGCCTCCAGAGTCACTTGGTATTCGGGATAAAATGTGATGCCGGAGAACTTGCCAGCGCCGCCTCCCACGCGTTCCGAATCGATGGTCATGCCGCCGGCGCTCATCTTATTCTTCATCTTGCCGGCTTCTCCCGTGGCGCAGAAGACCAGTCCCTTGCCTTCGAGCGCCTTGGAAAATCGCTTCAGGCTAACCCACCAGGTCCAGTCCTTGTCATAAAACTGATCGCCAACCGGCAGGCCGGTTTCTTGGTCAAAAATGCGGCAGATATAGCCTTCAAAATCAACCTTGGCGTAGATGTCACTCAGTCCGTCAAACGCGTCAGCGGGCATCGTTAACAGGGCTTTTTGAGAATCGACCGCGAGAAGGTTTACCGCGATTTTTTTGGGCGGGACCTCGGCTTCGACTTTGGAGAAAAGACCCGGCTGGCCGATCGGTTTGCCACCCTTCCATGTCACCGCGGGGTATGAAAACAGGCTGAACTTGTTGGTTTGCTTGCTGGTGATCCGAACGGTGTTGCCGTTGGCGACGATGTCCTGGTCGGATATGAGGTAAGTTTTCTGGCCGTTGAGATTTGCCTCCACGCTGTGGCGCACCGCTTCGACCGGCAGCACCGCCACGATGGAGCGCTTCCCTTCGGCGCCTTCGATGATCACGGCGGCGTCGAGCGTCGGCGTGAGGGTCACCAACGTTTTATCGCCCATGGTCTCGACCTTGCCGGAGGTTTTCACTTTCACGCCGGCGGGCAGTTTGAACAATAGTTGCGCCGGTTGATCATGCAGCGTTGAGGAGAAATAGACGGTGTCGTCGCCCTTCGTGACCCGGGAAGAAAACTGGGCGGTCGAGGAAACGAGTTTCACGCCGTTGGCCAGCGCCATGTTGAAAGGCAGGATGATGGCGTCGCCGTTCTTGAACTCGATTTCGCCAGCGGCCGGGAGGCGCACCGCACCGGATGAGGTCTTGAGGTCGAGGTGAGCCAGACGGTCGCTCAATGGATTGATGTTTCCATAGTTCAGGAGGAAGACGACGCCCCCGTCCTGGTCTCCCATGCGCACGGAGGCACGCAGTTTGTCGTCATTGGGTTTTATGGCTGGATTCTGGCAAACAATCGCTCCACTGGCGAAGGTTGAACCGAAGTTCAGCAGTGTCTGATGAAAGGGCCGCAATTGATAGTATGCCGGACGACGCAGACCATATTCGCTCAAGGGCGCGTGGAAGTCATACGACATCAGTGCGAGGTCGTCTCCTTTGGTAGACCAGCCCCAGACCGGATGCAGAGGGTCGGTGCCGCCCTGATACATATACCATCCGCAGATGAGGGTGTTGCTGACGCCGATGCGGCTAAAAGCGGTGGAAATGGCGCTCTCCACCGGAGGCATGGGCACCCAATGCTGGCGGGGAGGCGAGCCCGCAGCCCCCAATTCGACATAGGCGACGGGATACCGGCCTGCCATGTAAGGTGCATTCTGCAAAGTCGTCAGATCCGAGTTGTTTTTACCCGGAGGTCCGAGATACATGTAACCGCCGTAACCATACACAAAGTGATCTTTTGGCTGGGCGCCGGTGGGCATGCCCCAGCCGGTGATGCTGTAAAACGGAACCGAAATCCCCGCCTTTACGGCCAGATCGTAGAGGTTTTGATAATGTTTATTGAATCCATCGGCATCCATGGGACCACGGTTCTCCTCGGGCGCGCCTTGGCGGTAAACCTGACCCCAGGAATTGGGCGCAAGGGAAAGCTCGTTCTCAAGCTGCAGCATGAAAACCGGGCCACCCTCCTTCCACAGCAGTCCTCTCATCTGTCTGCCCATTTCGTTGTAATAACGACCTACTGCCGCGAGGTATCCCGGGTCGTTGCTGCGTTCCTTGTAAGGCATCCCAAAAATCCAAGGGGGCAGGCCGCCGCAGAGAATCTCCGCATTGCAGAACGGCCCGATTCGAGCAAACACCAGCACGTCGTGCTTTTTGCAAAGCTCCAAGAAGAGACGGATGTTGTTCTGCCCTGTGAAATCGAACTGCCTTGGCTTCGGCTCGATGAAGGTCCAGAACCAGTAACAACTGATACCATTCAGTCCTCCCGCCTTCATCTTAAGGATGTCCTTTTCCCATTCAGCTACCGGCACCCGTTGAGGATGCATTTCACCCATCGTGACGGGCATGGGCTGACCGTCGCGGAGCAAATGGAGGCGGTTGGCGGATAATTTAACGCCATCGGGGCTGGTGGCGGTCCAGGAAGCAAGGTAAGGGGCGGAAGAGTCCGGTTTTGCCGTGAGGCTGACATCAAAAGCCACGACTTCCAAAATAGGCCCCGCAGCCATGCCGGTGGGCGTTACCAAGGTGGCTGCCGAAAGGACGGTCAGTGTGAAAACTGCCTTCCAGGTTTGGGGTGTTAGTTTTGTGGTCATGGAAAGGAGACGTTTCTTAGGGTCATCAGCAGACAGGGGCGGCGCTATGTTGGCAAGATGTCGGGCGGTTTGGAAAGCCTGCTGTCAGGCTTTCCAAGGAGAGGGTGGATGCACCGGCCACGTAGCCGAAATGACATCAGAGTGATTCCGAGTTCCGGAAAACTGCCACCGCTTTTTTTGGGGGGTGTTTGAAACGCCATCTTTTACACGCGTTTCACGCGTCGCCTCTACGAATCCTGAGCCGGTTCAGCGCTGGAGGAAGTTACAGTCTGCGGTTTGTAGGCCGGATTTGGGCCCGGCACGACGGCTTTGGTGTCTTTGAGAAAATTTTCCAGCAATGCCGCGAGTTGTTTGACGCGCTCGGGCTGGGCTTCGGCCAGATTTTTGCTTTCCCCCAGATCATTCTGCAAATCATACAATTCAAAACGATCCTGCTGCTGCGGGCCGTCGTTGAAAAAGCGGATCAGCTTCCAGTCTCATTCGCGGACCGAGGCGGCAGGCACCTGATTGGTCGTCTTTAAATTATGCGGGAAAAAATCAAAAATCGCGTTTCGTGCCGTCGTGGATTACCCTTTGAGCACCGGAAGGAAACTACGGCCATCCATGATTTGATTCGTAAGCAGGGGAGCGCCCACGATCTCAGCGAGCGTCACCAAATTGGTGGGTAGCCAGGTGACACTGTTGTCGGCGAGCGATTTTTGATCCGGTTTTCCACGCGCTTGCACCGACTGTTGTATGATCACATTGGGCAAATGTCCTGCGGCCTGGGTCATGCCGATGCGGGCGGGATATTGGCCGCTCATGATGCTGGCGCGCGACGGCGAGCAGAGCGGGTTTGTCGCGTAGGCTTGCGTGAAGATCATCCCTCGTTTCGACAAGGCGTCCATGTTCAGCGTCTTGAAGTAGGTGCTGCCCAAGCAACCCACGTCGCGCCAACCCAGATCATCGGCCAGAATAAACACAATGTTGGGCTTCGACGGAGTCGCCGCTGAAGAGGAGTTCGATCCAATGCCGGTGCACGCCATCACGGCGAGGGCGCAGAAAAATAGCGTCCCGTTTTTATGATTCCTTTTCGTTGGCAGGGCTGAATCCGTTTTTGGGGTTCGGCCATTTCCGTTTCGATGGATCGGCTCAGTCCTTCGTGGTCTGGCTGTTCCACCAGGTGGGGTCGGGCTGCCACTCCGGACTCAGATATTTCGCGTGTTGCTCCTCGAGCCGGATTTTCAACTTGATCGCACCTGCCTGCTGTTGCTGCGCCCATGCGGTTTGATACGCCGGATTGGGCTGGGGAATCTTTGCGTCGGTTGCTTTTAGCCAAGCTTGAAGCTCTTTCCAGAGCGTGGCGGTGCGTTCCGGTTCGCCCTTGGCCAGATCGTGCTGTTCGCCGATGTCGGCGGATAGATTGTAGAGTTCATTATGCCCGTCCTCCCAGTAATGGATGAGTTTCCAATTGCCGTCGCGCACGATCGAGGATGGCTCGCCGCCTTGATTGCCGTAATGCGGATAATGCCAATACAAAGACCGCGGTGCGATTGTGCCGCCCTTCAAAAGCGGCACCAAGCTCACGCCGTCGATGACCTGCTGCGGGTGCGCATTGGCACCGGCCAGTTGCAGCAGGGTGGGGAAAAAATCAATGCCGCAGACGGGCGTGTCACACGTTGATCCGGAGTTGGTTATTCCGGGTGCGCGAATGTAGAGGGGAACGCGGGTGCCGCCCTCCCATTGGCGGCCCTTGCCGCCGCGATAGGGCAGCTCCGAGGAGCTGAAACTGTCGCCGGAGGAGACGCCGCCGTTGTCGCCGGTCAAAACGACGATGGTGTTTTGGGTCAACCCGATCTCATCCAGTTTCCTCAAGACCCGGCCCACGGCGGTATCCATTTCTTCGATCAAGCCCGCGTAGATCGGGTTGTCCTGCACTTGGCGGACGGGCAAGGTGCGGTCGATCACGAAACGCTCGGAGGGCTTCGGCTGTGCGGCGGCCTTTGCGCGGTATTTTTCCCACAACGTCTTGGTGGTTTCGATCGGGCCATGCACGGCGTAGAATGAAAGATAGGCCAAAAACGGCTGCTTCTTGTTTTGCTCGATGAAGGCGATGGTTTCGTCGGCGAGCCGCAGGGTAAGCGACTGTCCTTGGGGACCGCTCGGAAGACGGGGGTTTGTCCACGGCGCGTAATAGCCGCCTTTACCACCGGACGGACCGCCAGCATCCCAGCCGCCTTTGTTGATGTCGAAGCCACGGTTCTCCGGCCATGCGCCTTCGCTGCCTAGGTGCCATTTGCCGGCAAAGAAGGTCGTGTATCCGGCCTGTTTGAGAGCGGCGGGCAGGGTGGTGTCGTTCGGCAGATTGCGCACGTAATCGGGAACCAGTAGTTTGGCTTTGCGCTCTTTTGCAAAAGCTTCCCCTACGCCTTCGCCAATCCAATCGGTGATACCGTGCCGCGTGGGGTATTGTCCCAGCAGGATGCTGGCGCGCGAAGGGCTGCAAACGGAACATGCCGAATAACCCTGGGTAAACCGCATCCCGCTACGGGCAAGCGCGTCGATGTTGGGGGTTTCGTAGAACGAGCTTCCCTCGATGCCCACATCCTTGATACCGTAATCGTCGACGAGGATGAACAGGATGTTGGGTTTGGCGGGAGCTTCCGCCTGCGTGACGATGGGGAGCGAGCACAGCGCGCCGCTCAAAAAATAACCGAGTAGTTTCATGAAATTGATATACGGTAGGGGGGGGGCTTGATCGGCGTGGACACCGGACTCGCGCGGCGACGCAGCGTGAATTTTACGAAGAGCGATAGGCTTTTCCCGGCGCCGTTAGCGAACCGTCTTCGTTGAACAAGGCGCATGGACCGAGCGCGCTGCTCTGCTGCCCGGCAGAGAACCAAGCGTAGCGTTCCACGAAGTCGCAACGATCCAGACGGGGCAGCACTTGCTCTATAAACTTCACGATCTGCTCCGGGTTATAGACGTTTTGCTTGCGGGTTTTAGCCTTCCAGTCGCCCACGGCAAATTCCGTTATCCATATGGGCCGACGGTAAAGTTTATGGACGGTCTCCAGCATCCTCATGAATCCATCCACATCCAAGCCGCCGTAAGAATGAACTGTCACGAAATCCACCCGCAGCTTCTTGGCTGTCACGCCCTTCATAAATGCAGTCATCCATGCGTTGTCGGGGTGCACACAGGCGGGGCTGCCCACGCGCGGTGCCAATTCCATTATTTTCGGCCAAATTTCCAGCGCATCTTCAACGCTCGTGTTTCCCTGAAGTCCGCCATCGGGTTCATTGAATCCGAGCACTTCCTTCACCTTCCTGTCCCGGTAGGTTTCGCCTAGTTCCGTGAGGGCTCTGACGCTCATTCTTTTGAAAACCATGGGGACATACTCTATGTCCGGCGGGATGTCGTCCGGTATGCCGCTTGACCAGGAATAAAACCAACTTGCACCGACCGATCGGAGGCTTTTCTGCCCAAGGTCGTCCGGCCCGGACCCGGCTAGTCCGCGTTTAGGATTGGATGGTGAAATCGGCTTTAAGGTATCTGCGGCGTAACTCGGGACAAGCGCTCCCGCCGACGCCGCCATTGCTAGTTGGATAAAGTCTCTTCGATTCATAAATCTCAATAAACGACAGGGTTTTTACGGGCTTCAAAACGAGCCGGGAGTGGGGGGTAATGGATGAAAATCTACCAACGGTGGACGCTGGGGCGGCGACCTAGGTCATGCAAATACCAGACAACTATGATTCGCGAGTTCAAAACATGTTCCATGGGGTTGGCTGAAATCAAAGGTGCATCATGTTCGGCAGCGTTTCCTAATCCTATTACGGATATACCCGCGAATGCATGCTGAGCTTAACCGGTTCCCCTGCGTTTACGGACGGGCGGCGATGTCGCCCGGGGAAAATTCCACCATCCACTTCGTCAGCACCGCCCGTAGTTTCTTCAATTCCGATTGATGCTCGGATTGCTCTGAGGCGGCCAGATTGTGGATTTCATCGGGGTCGGTTTGCAGATCGTAAAGCTCCTCGGCGGGCATGCGTGGTTGGCAAAGGAACTCCTGCGCAGGCGTCAGCCTGGCTTTGGCATGCAGATTCTTGAGGAGATTCCAGACAGGATACTCGGTTTCCTTGTAATGGTTGGGCGCGAGAAAGGGCACCTCGGGCGTGAAGTTGTGAATATAACGGTAGCGTGCATCGCGGACGGAGCGAATGCGCATGACGGTTTCATCACAGCGATCACGCGTGCCAAAAATATATTCCGGCGCGGGTTCGGCGCGGCCTCCAACGAAAATAAGCCCCTGCATCGCCGCCGGCTTTTTGCCGCCAGCGATATCAATCATGGTCGGGGCCAAATCAATGCCATCAATGAAGCGCTCCTCAACTTTGCCGGCTTGAATCTGGATCGGAGCCGGAACTCCTTTCGGCCAACGAATCATCAATGGCACATGGAAGCCTTCCTCGTAGCAAAACTGCTTCGCACGCACCATGGCCGCGCCATTGTCTCCGAAAAACACCACGATGGTGTTTTCGGCCAATTCGTCGACTTCGAGCTGCTTGAGCACACGGCCTACCTTGCGATCAAGCTCGGTGGCGGAGTCCAGATACTGCGCCCAATCTTGGCGCGTGATCGGGTCATCCGGGTAATACGGCGGGATCACTACCTTGGCCTGATCGGCCTGAGCCGGAGCTTTAAATTTACGGTGGGTTTCAGAAAAGTTGATCTGAGCGTAAAACGGCTGATGTCCTTTCAAATCCTTCCAATCCTTTGAATCGAACGGGGGGCTGGAAGTTTTGAAATTAAAGTCCGTTTTCCCGCTTCCACTGAAACCGCACGCTTCTGGCAACGTGACCACGTTGGCGGTGAAATAGCCTTCGTCGCGCAACCAATCCGTTAGCACGCGCACGCCCGCTGGCAGGGGCTTTTTATTCGTGGTGCGATGATTCTGAGCACCGATGCTCGTGGCATACATGCCCGTCATAAACGCGCTCCGAGAAACCGAGCAGACCTGTCCCAAATAGGCGCGGGAGTAATATACTCCTTCAGCAGCGAGCCGATCCAGATTCGGCGTCCAAACCTCGGGCGTGGCGGCCCGGCTCAATGCCTCGGGGCCCATATCTTCTGCGATAAGCCAGAGGATATTCGGCCGCGGGTGCTCGGCGGCGCAAAGGCTCAACTGACTTAACAAAACCAACAACGGGAGAATGAGTGATACGCGCCACTTGTTTATTTTACCCATAAAGCAGGGGGATTGGCGGAAAGACTTCTTTGGTTACCAAGTGTCCGTGCGGAACGGAGAAGCCGGCAGGCCCGAGCCGTTGTAGAGATTGCAGTCGGGGTTGTCGGCCCAGGCGTAGCGCACGGCCACCGGCGACTTAACCTCGGCGCTGGAGACGATCACCTTGTCTCCCTCGATACGGGCCTGGGCCCACACCCATTTTTTATCGGCACCGGCGATGGCAAAGCCCTTGGGCTCGCCGTCCTTGGCCACGAGGCCTCCTTCGGTGTGCGTGAATGACAGCGTGACCTCGGCCCCGCTGATTTTGCGGCCCGCCGGCAGCGGTCCTGAGAAAACAACTTTCTCGCCGTAAACCGTGGCAAGAGCCCAGAGCGCCAGCCGGTGGCCGACCGGTTGTTTGTTTTTGGGATGAATGGTCGCGGCATCGCCCACATCTATCGTGACCGCCATGCCTGAATTCGGAACGGCCGACAGGCTGTGCAGCATGCTTTCGCGCATCACCGCCCAATCGCTGGCCGCGCCGGGCTCCTCCGTGCGTTTTTTATAATTGGGCAACTGCACCCATGCGAAGGGGAAGTCCCCCTGACCCCAACGCGTGCGCCAGTCCTGAATGAGCAGGGGAAGCTGTGTCTCGTAGAGTTTGGCCAACTCACCCTTGGCGTTGTTTTCCCCCTGATACCAGATGCCGCCGCGAATTGCGTAGGGTATGAGAGGCGAGATCATTCCGTTGAACAAATTGGCGGGATAATTCTTATGCTCGCGAGGGTTCACCGGTTTCTCGGGCCCGTCGCCAACGGGTTTGCCTTCCGCCTTTCGCGCCTCGGCATTTTGTTTCCAGACCACGAGCTGCTTTTGGTATTGGGCCTGGGCCTTCACGTCGTCGTAAGGCACCTTGAGTTTGTCCTCCCACGGTTTGAAAACCGGTTTCAATTC
Source organism: Verrucomicrobiota bacterium (assembly GCA_025361935.1). GTDB lineage: Bacteria > Verrucomicrobiota > Verrucomicrobiia > Opitutales > Opitutaceae > Rariglobus. The sequence continues at coordinate 8,724 of JANYJB010000009.1, read as the reverse complement.
CTTTTTCCCCTCCATGCGATCCATGCTGGTCCACGCTTCAATCGGCGTGGCACCCCACGATGCGTGGATCAGGCCGACGGGCACGCCGAGCTTTTGATGCAACTCGCGGCCGAAAAAATAGGCCGCCGCCGAAAACGAGGCCACGGTTTCCGGACTGCACACGACCCACTGGCCCTCGCAATTCGTTTGAGGGGTGACCGACGGACGGCGCGCCACGATAAACATGCGGATCTGCGGAAATTTGGCCGACGCCTTTTCCTGCCCTGCATTGTTCACCTCGCCTACATGGAGCTGCATGTTGGACTGGCCGGATGCGAGCCAGACTTCGCCCACCAGCACGTCGTTGATGGTCACCGTGTTCTTCCCCTTCACAGTGAGAGTAACCGGTTCCCCGCCCGAAAGCTTGCCGAGTTTGACGCTCCATTTGCCGGTTGTGTCCGCCTTGGTCTCGAAGGTCTGTCCGGCGATGGTGACGGTGACGCTTTCCCCAGAATCCGCCCAGCCCCAGACGGGCACGGTGGTGTCGCGTTGCAACACCATGTGGTCGGAAAAAATCGAGGGCAGAGTAACGTCGGCCATCGCCGTGGAGGCGATCAACGGAGTCAGCGTTACGAGCCCGCAAACGAGCCGGCCGAGGGTGATAAATTTTGGGGTGTGCATGAAGTTAATGGCTATGGAAACGGGGCTGGTTCCGTCGGGCTTATTTTGCAGCGTCTTGCGTGGTGATCATGACCACCGTATCCGCCGGATGTGCCGTGCGATTTAATCCGGTGATGTGCAGCGAGCCGTCCGCCGCGACGGTGTGCGCGAGCTCTTCGCCGGTGAACAGGTCGCGGCAGCCCGTGACTTTGCCGGGAATCACCGGCGTGGTGAATTCCGTGCCGGCGTAGTCCGGCAGCAGGTGGACGAAATATTTGCCCGGTTTGCAGGTGAAGCCGTATTGACCGTCCACGGGGTTCCAAGGGCCGCCCCGCGTGCCGTAGATGCTGTCGCCGACTTTGGCCAGCCATGCACCGACCCGGCGGGTCAAGGCCGCGTGGCTTTCGGGGATTTTACCGTGTCGATCCGGCCCGAAGTTGAGCAGCATGTTGCCATTCCGCATCACGACATCGACGAGATAGCGCACGATCTCGTCGTAGGTCATCAGGTTCTGCCTGTCGTTGTAGCCCCAGCTCGGTTTGTTCAGGTTAAGGCACTTTTCCCAGTAATCGGAGCGCACCGGTCCGGTCACTAGTTTGCCGCCTTCCTCGTCCTTGATATCCCCGATCCAGCCGGAACGCCGGTTGCAGACGATGTCGGGCGAATATTTGCGCACGATGCCCATCAGGCCGAGATCGCGGCCGGTTTCATCCTGATCGGAATACTCTTTGCCCACGGGCCAGGCGTTGGCGGGGTCGCGGTATTTGCCCGGCTCCCAAAAAAACGCGCCGTCGCGGTCGGTGCCCTGCTGGCCGAGCCAGGCACCGTCCCAGAAAAAATAATCGAACGGGCCGTAATTCCGGAAGAGCGTGCGCACTTGTTCGTAAACCTCCTCTTTCATCACGCGGGCGTTTTCCTTGTGCGCGGGGTTGGTCTGGTAATGCCATTTGTTGGGCACGCAGTTCGTTCCGGTGACGTCGTAATAACCCGGATAGCGCCAGTCGATCGGTGAGAAATAGAGCCCGACGCGGAGTCCTTCCGCCCGGCAGGCCTTCACATACTCCGCGTAAAGATCGCGATGGATGGTCTGCACGCTGGTGAATGCGTTCGGGTGCTTGCTGTCGAACAGGGCGAATCCGTCGTGATGCCGCGACGTGAGGCACATGTATTTGATGCCCGAGTCCTTCGCGATTTTGGCCCACTCCGCCGGGTTGAAATCCTTGGCGTCAAAGTAAACGCCGTCGCCTTGGTCGGTCGCGAATTTGGCATACTCGGCCGGGCTCATCTTTTTGTTCTCCATGAACCACTCACCTTTGGCGGGCACCGAATAAATACCCCAATGCAGGAACATGCCGAACTTGGCGTCCTCGAACCATTTCATCTTGGCGTCGTCCTGCTGGACGATGCCCATGTCGTCCGTCACCGGACGCGCTTCGGCCAGCCGGACGGTCGCGGGTAAAAGGGGCAGAAGAATGGCCGCGATTATGGAGATTTTTTTCACGGTATGTTTTGGGGAGGGAGAAACGGGCGACTGAATCGCGGCGTCGGCACAGGGGTGGGGGCAATAGGGCAAGCTTGTTTGCCGGGGAACTTTGCGGCAAGGAGAGGGTAATTGACTTAAGACAAAAAACAGCCGTCTTTCGCGACTCGCGAGGAGAAAATTATGCACCCCATTTGTTTACGCCTGAAGTCGGGCATAAAACATCTTCGTGCGATTCCGGGATTCTCCTGCCTTACCCTTTTACCCCATGAAACCATTGCTGCGTGCGCTTGCCCTGATCTTCTGCCTCGCCGGTTCCGCATCGGCGGACGTGTTTTATTTGGACAGCCTTAAGGGAGATGATGCCAATACCGGCGAGGCTGCCGGCCGCGCATGGAAATCCTTGGCGAAGGCCAGCGAGAACCACTTTAAGCCCGGAGATACTTTGCTGTTGAGCCGTGGAAGCCGGTTTGAGGGTGGACTGGCGCTCACCCTTGAAGGAACGCCCGAAAAACCGATCACCATCGGCGCATACGGCGAGGGCCCGGCGCCCCTGATCGACGCCAAGGGGTATATTGCGGGAGTCTATCTGACGAACTCCCGCCATGTGGTTGTGAAGGATCTGGCGATCACCGCCGACGGCGGAAAGACCGTGGATGGTTCACGCCCCAGCAATCGCTACGGAGTCTATGTGAGGGGCCAAAAGGGTGAGACCTCGCAGGTGACCTTGGAAAACCTGACGATTTACCGGATTTATCCGGAGAAAGACACCAAGCACGAGGGCAAGAATCCGACCACTTACCTCGGCACGGCCATCGCAATCGAGGGCGAAGCGGAGACGTCAAGCCGAGGCTTTATCGTTCGCGGCTGTCGTATCGCTGAAACTGGATTCAAGGCCATCAGCCTTTCCGAGGTCAAAGACGTCCAAGTGCTCGATAACATGATGAAGGATATCGGCGGCCCCGCCATCCAGCCGGGTCGTGTCGAGGATCTTGTCGTCCGTGGCAATGTCGTTGACCGCTGTGGTTCCAGTCTCGATTCCCGCATGCACGGGCGCGGCAGCGGTATCTGGCCGTGGTCCTCGAAACGCGTGCTGATTGAAAACAACAAGTTCATGCACGCGCGCGGCCCGGGCGACTCCTGCGGCATCCACATCGACTACAACTGCAACGATGTCATCGTCCAATACAACCTGAGCGTGGACAACGAGGGCGGCTTCATCGAAATCCTCGGCAACAACCACAACTGCGCCTATCGTTACAACATCAGCATCAACGACGGGTTTCGCGTGAAGAAAAAGAACGGCGCGTTTCAGGAGGGCAAGGCGCTCATGACCAGCGGCTATACGGGTAATAGAAGCCCCAAGTCAGGCCCGTATGATTCCTATATCTACAACAACACCATTTTCACCCGGGCCAACACCCGTTCCTGTTTTTCGATCGCTCCCTCCACCCAGGGACTGCTGATCGCCAACAATATTTTCGCCATCCAGGGGACCACCGTCAACGTCCTCGACGATCAGGATAAACGCAAAGACAAGGTCGCGATGGAAATCCAGCGCTCCTTCGTGCAGAACAACATTTACAGCAGCGGGTCTGTCCTGCCTCCCAACATTCCTTTCAAGGACACACGGATGATTGTCGGCGATGTGGGATTCACCAAACCCGACGGCGTCGAGGCGGCGGACTATATCCCGAAAAATGTGAAACTCGTCAAAGATCAGGGCATTGAAATTCCGCTGATCGAGGGCGACTCATCGGGATTGATGACCGGATTGAAGATCACGCATGATTTCTTCGGCAATCCCATCGTCGGAAAGCCCGATATTGGAGCGATCGAAATTCAATAACCGACAGGCCCTACTTGAGCACCTTGCCGGTGGCTTCGTCGAAAAGGTGGGCGTTCTCCATGCGGAACGTGACCTGGATTTGCTGGTCCGGCTTGAAGTTGTCGGTCGGGCGCACGCGCGCGACGAAGGAGGAGGCCCCCGTGGTGAGATAAAGATAGGTTTCCGCGCCCATCGGTTCGGAGACTTCGACGCTCACGCGGGCAGTTCGCTTAGGGTCGGGGTCAACGAGGCCTGAAGTGTCCTGCACATCCTCCGGGCGAATGCCGAACACCAGGGATTTCCCGACGTGGTCTTGCGCGATGGCGTGCAGGCGCGCATCGAGCGTCACGACCACGGGTGTTCCCTTGGGGTTCGCCTCGGCAAACTTCAACGTTTCGCCGTCTTTCACGACGATGCCCTTGAAAAAGTTCATGGGCGGACTGCCGATGAATCCGGCGACGAACATGTTTTCCGGATGATTGTAGACCGCCAGCGGTTCGGCGACCTGCATGATGTGGCCGTCCTTCATGACGCAGATGCGATCGCCCATCGTCATCGCCTCGACCTGGTCGTGGGTCACATAGACCATGGTGGCGTCGAGCCTGGCGTGCAGCTTGGTGATCTCCGTGCGCGTGACCACCCGCATCTTGGCGTCGAGATTGGAGAGCGGTTCGTCGAAGAGGAAAACCTTGGGCTTGCGCACGATCGCACGGCCGACGGCCACGCGCTGACGCTGGCCGCCTGAGAGGGACTTGGGTTTGCGATCCAGATACGGATCAAGGCCGAGCATCGCCGAGGCCTCGCGCACGCGCCGGTCGATCTCGGTTTTGGAAAATTTTCTCAGTTTCAGGCCGAAGGCCATGTTGTCGTAAACCGACATGTGCGGGTAGAGCGCGTAGTTCTGAAACACCATGGCGATGTCACGGTCTTTCGGCAGCACGTTGTTCACCACGCGCCCGTCGATCGAAATGGTGCCGCCCGAGATTTCCTCGAGGCCGGCGATCATGCGAAGGGTGGTCGATTTGCCGCAGCCCGAGGGACCCACCAAAACCATGAACTCGCGGTCGTGAATCTCGAGGTTGATGCCATGGACAACCTTCACGTCCTTCGATTTTTCCCCTGGGTAGATTTTGACGAGATTTTCGATGACGATGTTGGCCATAAGAATGAAGTTGGAAAACGCACACTTCATCAAAGGGTGGGGATGATGCCGCGCATGATGATTTTTCGGCGGCGGAAGAAAGATGTCCAGCGTCGGAATCGAAGTGATGACAGGCGCGACAGGCGGCGTGCGAGATGGGGAAAACTTTATGGCGGATGCACCGATCACGCTCGATTTCGGCCATGCGTGCCCTTTGTCTGAAAAATGCCCTTTAAATTATATGTGATCGATTCTTGCCATTACAATTAAGGGCTTACAGCTTCGGGAGACTTAAATTTTTCTAATGTCGGCCATCACCAATATTGAGCGTGCGCTGGAAATCAGCCCGGACGCGAACCGCCGAGATGCGGCTGGTGAGCAGATCAAGCATTTCATCCGCGCCAATCGCCTGCAGCCGGGCGAGCGGTTGCCCACGGTGCGCAAGATGTCCGAGCATTTCAAAATCAGCCGGGATGCGGTCTGGCGTGCGCTCCGGCAGTTGCACAAGGAGGAGTGGCTCGATCTGCTGCCCAACCGGGGCTACAAAGTTTCCGCCCAGCTTTATAAACGCATCCTGCGTTCGATCCGGGTAAAGGCGGTCTTCTCGGGCGAGAGTTACATCTATTTTTCGGGGTTTCGCCGGTTGGCCGATGCGCTCAGCCGGGAGTGCCGTTACAGCAACATCGACCTGCATATCGACTTGCTCCCTTTGAGCACGATGCCGGAAGCATCCGTATGGGAGGGCTGTGACCTGATGCTACTGGACAGCGACAGCAGCCGTTCCTTCCTCAAGACGTTCGAGAAGTTTCCCGTGCCCGTCATCGGGCTTGATGCCAACTACAGCGGCCTCTACCGGGCAAATATCGTGACGGATCACCACATGGGCGGACGCCTCGCCGCCGAGGCTCTGCTCAAGACCGATGCCCGCTCCGTGGTGGTCGTTTATCATGCGGGCTCGGAAAACAACCCCCGCGTGAGCCCGCGCATCGAGGGGTTCCGGCACACTTGGCTGGCGGCCGGGCGCGCGCCGGACACTCTCACCGTGGTGCCGATCGAGTGGAGCCGGAGCGCCTTCGAGATTTCGCTCAACGTGCAGGCTTATCTGGACAAAAATCCGGCCCGCGGGAGCTACTTCGTGACCGATGGACGCCTGGCGACCAGTTTTCTGGAGATATTGAACTACCAGAAAGTGGCGGTTCCCCGGGATGTGAGCCTGATCGGCTATGACGGCTCCCAGAGCGGCGAGCTTACCGATCCGCCGCTGACGACGATTCAACAGGACATGGATCGCATCGCCCATTCCGCCGTCCACTGGGTGCGGCAAATCGCCTCCGGGCATGAGGAGATCGGCGTCCTTGAACGCGTCGCCCCCGTGATGATCAAGCGCGGCTCGTTCTGAGAGCGCGCCGCACGGCGGCTGTTGCCGCAATGCCTTGCCGGAGAGGCAGGGAAAATGCCGAGGGTGGAGCGTGTTGACCCCACCACGCTGGATTGGGAGGGCGCTTTGCTTCAACGCGTTGAGGTCAACGCGTTCCACCTGCCGGAGGTTTTAGACCGAGCGGTAGGCTTCGCCGAGGCGCGTGAGGCTGCCGTCTTCGTTGAACAGGGCGGACGATGCGAGATGGACGTTGCCCACCCCGGCGTTGAACCAGGCGTAGCGTGACACGTAGTCGCACGCGTCCAGCCGGGGCAGCACTTCTTTCATGAACGCCAACACCTGCTCCGGGCTGTGGATGTTTTCCGCCAGGGTCTTGGCCTTCCAGTCGCCCACGGCAAATTCCGTGATCCAGAGCGGCCGTTTGTAGAGTTCATGAGCGTTTTCCAGTTGCTGCATGAACGCGTCGGCCTTGGGGCCGCCGTAGGAATGCACTCCCACGTAATCCACGCGCAAGGAGCGCTCTTCCACTCCCTTCATGAAGGCTTTCATCCAGTCGTTGTCGGGATGCACGCAGCTTGGGCCGATCAAGGGCAGACCCAACGCCATCAGGCGGGGCCAAAGATCCAGCGCGGCCTCGACGGTCATATTGCCCTGCTTTTCATTGTCGGGCTCGTTGTAGCCCAACAGATACTTGGAACCGTGTTTCCGGAAACTTTGGCCGTCCTTGGCGAGCGCGGTCTCCTTCATGCCTTTGAAAATCATCGGGACATACTCCATGCCGGGCGGGATGACATCGGGCACGTTTTGCGACCACGAATAAAACCACTTCACATTGAGCGCCTGAAGTCTTTCAGCCCCTCTCATGGACTTGATGGACATGCCCACTCCGCGCTTGGGGTGGGGATGGCCTGAGGCTTTGGTCGATGCCATCGCGCAAGGCGGCAGAAACGCCACCGCCGAGGCTGCCAGGCTGAGTTGGATAAAATCTCTACGATTCATGCCTTGGGGGTTCATCGCTGGCATCACGCATCAGTGTGCGGCGGCCTGTTTTGTCGGAGTGACCGGCACGTTGCCTTCCATTAAAAAAAGCGTGGACTCGGTGGCAGCCTTATTCCTTTCTCCGGTAAGAAAATCGGCTTTAATAAGGTCACCCATGCCGGAGGGTGCGAATACGAAGCTATAGCGCATCGCTTGGGTGGGTGGCAGGCCGACGATGTCTCCCTTTACGAGCTTCCATTCGTTATCTTGCGCGGAGCGATAAGCGATACGCACCATCACGCAGAATTGGTCGTCCACTTTTGGCGTGAAGAGACGCTGCCCCCAAGGCTCCAATTCCAACGGCGCTCCCGTATCGCCTAACTGGACCATCAAAGGTGTAGGCGTGAAATTTGACAATTCAATCGTGCCCCCGGGTAATGTAGCGGGCCTGGGGAACAACCGCACGCTATAAAACAGGCTCCCCTCTTTTAGAGGCTGCGGATTGGGAACCAACACCGCTGCTAAATCCCCGCCTTTTACCGGGATTTCGGTCTTAGCGACACTTATCCATGTTTCCTTTCCGTCGGCCGTCTTGGCCCGTCGCTGGAACTCGACGGGACTGGCACTGGGCAAATTCACGATAGGCCCCGGAGGAATGCATTTCACCGTGATGATTTGAAGCTCCTTGCCTTGAAGCAACTTTAGCTCGCCGAGCTCGCTCCCAAAGCCCAGGATCTCGATGGAGCGGTCGGGTTGCAGCTCTGTGGTCTGTGCCTTGACGACGCATCCAAGCATAACCGCGAGAGCCAACACCCGTGCGGATAAAGAGAAGAAAATACCAAGGTTCATGGAAGAGAGATTAGATGTCCGACGAAGTGAGCCAACGGAACGAGATGACTTGGAAGCGCCGTCCAAATGATACGTTGGTGGCGTTGGCGGGATTGGCATCCGCCTTGTCGCCACCCGCGACGGTATCCGGAACGACGTAATCCGGCAGGCGCTGCACCACGGCCTCGAGCCAGGCACGCCCCTCTATGCCGTTGGTCGCGGGGTTTCGCACATCGCCATAGGTGCGAATGAGGAACGTATCGGATCGCGCGGTGAGCCCGGGGGCCAGTGCTTGCAACATATCACCCTGCCTTAAGTAACCCGGCGCACCAGCCACTTGAATATCATTATTGGTTGTAACGATAACTGGACTAGTTGAGCGTGCCGCAAGCGCTTTGTAGGAGGCGGTAGTGACATTATTGATGCCCGCTGCGGCGATGGCTTCATCCAGC
>JANYJB010000096.1 GCA_025361935.1 Verrucomicrobiota bacterium | reverse complement strand
CCTGCTCTTCGAGCTGGGCCAGACTGCCGCTGACCTGCGCATGGTGAAAACCGTGATGGGAAAGCGCGAGATGACGCAGGCGCCAGGAGAGTTTCTTGTAACGCAGCGCCTTCGACGCCTGACGGCGGAGCGAACCGATCTGGCGGCCGATCTCGACGACGACGTCGGCCACGCGCACGAGATTTTGGTCCGTCAGCGCGAGTTTGGAAAGGGCTTCCTTGCGCTGGGATTTGTATTTGGTGATGCCGGCGGCCTCTTCAAAAACGGCGCGGCGCTCCTCGGGCTTCGACGAGAGAATCTGGTCGATCTGGCCCTGCGCCATGATCGAGTAGGACGTGCGGCCGATGCCGGTGTCCATGAAAAGCTTTTGGATGTCCTTGAGACGGCAGGCCTGGCCGTTGAAAAAATATTCGCCCTGCCCGTCGCGGTGGACGCGGCGCATGATCTCTATCTCGTGAAACTCGCTGCCGAGCTGCTTCTCGCAATCGGTGAGAAGCAGCGAGACCTCGCACAACTGCGCGGGCTTGCGGGTGTCGGCACCCTCGAAAATGACGTCCTGCATCTTGCCGCCGCGCAGGGCCTTGGCGCTTTGCTCACCGAGCACCCAGCGGATGGCGTCGGCGATGTTGGATTTTCCGCAGCCGTTGGGTCCGACCACGGCGGTGACGCCGGGTTCAAAACGGAGGGTCGTGGGGTCGGCAAAGGACTTGAAGCCTTGGAGTTTGAGCGCCTTAAGATGCATGCAAAAGAAGCGGTCATTGAGACGCCCCGCCCGTGCGCGGCAAATGCAAAGTTTGGCCGTTTTCAAAGCCCCCCAGTCCATCCTGCGACCGATAATCATTCGCCCATCCAGTTAACCTTAAAAAGCCCTCTAAGGGCGCGATTCTGATAGCGTTGGTTTTGCGCAACCCCCTTTGGCTCAAACTAAAAACAATGAGAACGATCATGTGGATTGCGGTCATATCGGTTTTATCACTTGTCACCGCCTGCAGCACCTCTCCCACCGCCGCCAGCGAATCGTCGGAACAAAGCCATGGCCTGGTCGGACTTCGTCCGCTGCCCAGGATTGCGGCAGACCGCAGCGGAAATCACGGCGGCTCCTGGGCGGGCACGCCGACCTATGAAGATCAAAAGGGAAACTACCCCTTCGTCGCCGAGCATCTGGACACCGTGTTCGGATGGCTTGACGGCGATTTTAGAACCAAGCGGGTCTTCTTTGAGTATTATTGGGGTCTGAGCGCGGCGCGTGACGTTCTCGATCCGGACAAAAACGGCCTGATCAAGACAATCCGCGACTGGGAATCGAAAGGCGGGCTGATCGAGCATATCCTGATCTGCCGTGAATACCTACTGGCGATTCACCGGGGGTTCAAAGGCGCACAGCCGGGCCCCTTCACGGAAGACACCCGGATTCTTTCGAGCCAGGATGTGGATGACATCCGCAAGCTTTTCCGCGATGCACACGCGAAAGGCCTCATCAAACACGACAATTACAAGTTGATCCTGATGGTGGAGCACCCCTCGTTCTTCGCCGAAGACACAAGGGTCCACCCCGTCATCGCGAAGATGGAAGGCGTCGCCTACGAATGCCACCAGTTCAACCGGCACTGGCCGCTGGAGACGGGATGGTCCAAGCCCGAGAAGGTTGTCAAAGGCGCGCAATGGACCCTCGCACAGGGCAAGGAATACATTTTTTACTTCGGCCCCATCATCTGGAAATCGAAGCAGTATCACGACTTCATCGAGCGCGACTGGCTTGAAACCTACTGGAGGGCCGGCTTGCCCAAACGACATCCGCGGATGCACTACTACCTCAATCTTTTCCCCAACGAAAGCGGACGCGGACGGCCTGTCGGCCCCGAATCAGACCCTCATTCCATCCTGGGATTTACCAAGTGGGTCATTGAGGAAATAAAAATGAACGGCGTTCACTGATTCCAAAGACAACACGCGCCGATTGCCGTTTGAAACGGTCGCCCTTGCACTACGACTGGTAAAACTCGCCCAGTCTCCTTTTTTCGCTTCTTCACTATGCAATGACCAACGCGCAACGTCACCACGCCAGCACCGGCAGGCGATGGAGCTGTAGACTTATGGCATCGTAAGCATAGGCGCGCCTGAAGCACCTTTAACCAGAGCCTCATAGTTGCCGTCTTGCCCTCGCCGCACAACGAGGTCGGCCGGGGCGCCCAGTGAAATCACCGCGAGGCCGTCGCGTCGCAGTTGGGAAAACCCGCCGGCGGCGAGTTTCTCGATGCGTCCAGCAGCATCCGTCTTGAGCGCGAAAACGCCGACATACGCGCCGGACCACAAATGGCCGCCAAGCGTGACCTCGAACGGCTTTGGCTTCCCTCTTTTGAGGGAATCCGCATCGGAGAAAACAACCGCACCGTCCTCGAGCCAGCACATATCGGGGCTGTTTGCCTTGGCGACGGCGAGCGCGGGGATTTGATTCACGTCGAAGCCGCGCACCGTCGCCTTGGCGGCGATGGCGGCGAAGCGTTGCGTGATATCGACGCCCGCAAAATCACGCGTGGCGGCGCCCTCCATCATAAACTTGCCGCCGACCTGCGCGTAATGTTCCAAAAAGGCCAGCGTGGACGGCGTGGCGTATTGGGGAAACAGGTAGATCAGGGCGCCAAAGGTGTGCCCGTTGAGAACGGGCCGTCCGGCGGAATCCACCGTGAGTTTACCGTCGTCGATCTGTTCGCTGGAAACCAAGGCGCAGGGATACCCGGCGTCCCACACGGCCTGCGTCTTTGCTACCGCGCCGATGGCGTGAATGTCCCACGCATTGCGGGCGGCTGCATCGGGGAACCAATCGAGTTGCGACGGCATGCCGAAAACGACCAGCAGGGGCAGCTTTGGCGCGGCGGGATCGAATTGGTTAAGCAGGCGAATCTTGTCCTCGAGCGCGTTGATGGCGGGCAGCACGCCCGGGGCGCCGATGTCGCGGCCCCATCTGCCTTTGTCGTTCCAAGCGTGGTAGTGCGTGCGAACGTTGTAACGCGCCTCGGCCATGACCTTAGTCGTATATTTGCTCAGGTCGGGCGTGTAATACTGGTCATACATCACGGGTTCGTCGGCGTTCAGCAGCAGGCCCATGCGCACCGGCAAGCCGATGTTTTCGTCGCTTTGACCATAGGCGCGCGGGACGCGCCACCAGTTCAAGCCAGTGCGCCACGTCTCGTCGACCTCGAGGCCATTGTGGAACGTGTTGTGGATGCCCGCAAACGTTTTGGGGCCGAAGAGCTCCCTGGAAAAATCGTGGAACGCACGCTCCACCCGCAGCGGCCCCTGGCGCATCACGTCGAAATAGTCATTGATCGCCCGTATCCGGCGCGTCGGGTCGCCCTCGGGTGAGTAGCGCATATAAAACAAATCCGTCTCCAGGGGCCGGCCCTTTAGGCGAAGGTATTCCCGGGCGAACGCCTTTCCGTAAAACCGCTCGCGAAACGGGGAATGGTCGGGCTGCCCGCGTTGCACCATCGGCCAGCCGAATTCGTCGAGCGCGGTCGCGTCGAAGGGGATGTCGCGGTAGGCGCGCAACGTGCCCAGCAGGTGTGCGGACATCACGTCGTTGAAAAGGTCCGGGAACTGGTGGTAGTGCGCCACCATCACGTAAACGGTGTTTCCCGCGAGACTGGCCGGGGCGTTGATCTCGAGCTTGATGCTGCCGGCGTCGCTTTGCGTGACATTGAGGGCGGAGGCGGGGAGTTCCACAAGCGAGTCCGGCCGGTAAACGCCGTCGGCGGTCTTGCGAAACGCGAACGCCTTTAGCGGCTCGCTCAGCAGGGGTTCGTGTCTTCCCGCGGTCGCGTCGCTTCCGCCTTCGCGGAACCAACGGCTGGCCGATGAAAACCCGGCGCGGCCTTCGGCATCCAGCGTGACCTCGCCTTCCGAGATCATCGCGACGGCGTCGTCCTTGCCGAGTTTCGGGTAACCTTCCGCCCACAACTGCAACCCCAGTTTAAGCCCGCGCGCATGGGCGTCGGTCACGACCTCGGCGAAGACATCGTGCATCTTTTTCACATCGTGAAACACCGCGCCTTGTTCCTTCGTGCGGTCGGTTATGAGGGCCAGCGTAAACCGGCTTTTTTCGGCGATCTCGCGCACATCCTGCAGATACCGGCGGTCGGTCAGCGTTTCGTTGGTCCAAAACCAATAGAGCAGCTCCGGGTGGCGCGCGGCGGGAATCGTTTCCACATAGCTGACCTTGACCGAACCCACAGTCGCCGCAGCCGATGGCGGGCCGGCCAGAGCCGCCGCGGCGGAAGAGCAAAAAACGAAGAAAACAAAGACAGCCTTCCAAAAATAAACGGGAAACAGGCGGTTTTTCATGACGGAGATATTGAGCATATCCGTGCGTTCTCGGGCCCGTCAAATACGGAAAAATGAGACGGTAATAGAGCGGCCGAGGAAGGGATTTTATCGGTTCATGGCGATGGGCTCGTAGCGAGGACAGAGGATGCGGTTGATCGCGAAGCCGATCAGGTAGGCGACGCTGCAATAACCGAAGAGCACCGCATAGCCGGCGCCGCCGAGCTGGTCGAGGACGCGTCCGCAGACGACGGGGAAAATCATGCCGGCGAGCGAGCCAACGAGTCCGCCGAGGCCGATGAGGGAGCCGATGGCACGTTTGGGGAAGAGGTCGCTGATGGTGGTGTAGAGCGTGGCGGACCAGGCTTGATGGGCGCCGCCGGCGAGACCGATCAGGGCGACCGCGCCCCAGATGGGCAGATGCGTGGTGAGGGCGACGGGCAGCACGCAGCAGGCAAAGATGAACAGCGTGACGCGGCGGGTGCGCGTGATGTCCCAGCCGCGTTCGACGAGGCGTTTGCTCACCCAGCCGCCAAAGATGCTGAGCACGGTGACGATGGCGTAGATGGCGACTAGCGGCAGGCCCATCTTCTTCAGGTCGAGGCCGCGGGTGGTTTTGAAATAATCGGGGAGCCAGATCAGGAAAAACCACCAGACGGGATCGGTCAGCGCGCGGGTGATGAGGTAGCCCCACGTCTGTTTGTAGCCGAGGATGGCGCGCCAGGAGAGCGGCTGGGTGCCCGTGTCGGTTGCCAAGTCTCCCTCGATGTAGGCGATCTCGGCCGGCGAAATGCCGCGAGCGCGGCGGGGGAGTTCGTAGAAGAACAGCCAGAAGCCGAGCCAGACGAAACCGGCGGCGCCGGCGACGAGGAACGTGCCGTGCCAGCCGATGGCGAGCGCGAGCGGCGGGATGATCGCGGGGGCAAGCAGGGCGCCGACGTTGGCGCCGGAGTTGAAGAGCGTGGTGGCGAGGGCGCGTTCCTTGCGCGGGAACCACTGGGCGACAGTCTTGATGGCGGCGGGAAAGTTGCCGCCTTCGCCGAAGCCGAGCGCGATGCGGGCGAAGCCGAAACCGGAGATCGTGCTAACGAGGGCGTGCGAGGCGGCGGCGATGCTCCACGCGGCGATGGAGACGGCGTAGCCGATCTTGGTGCCGTATTTGTCGATGAACCAACCGAAGGCGAGGTAGCTCAAGGCGTAGGCGCCCTGGAAGAGCGAATTAATCCAGCCGAACTGTTCGTTGGTCCAATGCAGTTCCTGATCAAGAAGGGGTTTGAGCAACGACAGGATCTGGCGGTCCATGTAGTTGATGCTGGTGGCTGCGAAGAGGAGGCCGCAGATGAGCCAGCGATGGCGGCCGATGGAAGATTGGGGTATGGCAGGCATGAAGAAAGCGGTTAGCGGGCGGTAGCGGCGCGGAGACCGTGCATGACGCCGCGGAGTTCGGCGAGTCCCCTCATGCGGCCGATGGCGGAATAACCGGGCGTGAGGGGAACGTAGTTAGTCAGGTCGTGCATCATCACATGGCCGTGGTCGGGGCGGAGCGGGAGTTGCCAATCGGCACGGCCGGCAGCGCGGCGGCGGTCCTGCTCGTCGAGGAGGATGCTGAGCAGGGCCGGCATATCCACATCGCCGGCGAGGTGGTCGGCCTCGTAGAAGACGCCGGACGGCTCGCGCTTGGTGCTGCGCAGATGGACGGCGTGGATGCGCGGGGCGAAACGGCGCGCCATGTCGGGGAGATCGTTGTCGGGACGCGCGCCGAAGGAGCCGGAGCAGAAGCAAAGGCCGTTGGCGGTGTCGTCCACGAGGGAGAAAAGCGTGGCGACGTCCCCGGCGGTGGAAACGATGCGGGGCAGACCGAGGACGGGGAAAGGCGGGTCGTCGGGATGGATGGCGAGGCGCACGCCGACCTCGGCGGCCACGAGGATGACGTGATTGAGAAAACGGGAAAGGTTGGCGGTAAGTTCCGCGCGGCCGATGCGGGCGTAAGCGGCGAGCCGGGCGCGGATGTCGTCGAGGGTGAGTCCCCATTTCACGCCGGGGAAAACGTCGATGATCGATTTGATGAAGGCGGCGCGCGCGTCGTCATCGAGACCGGCCCACCAGCGGGCGGCGGCGGCGATTTGGTCGGGTGTGAAGTCGGCCTCGGCGCCGGGGCGCTTGAGTGCGTGGAGTTCGAAGGCGCAGAATTTCACCGGGTCGAAGAGCAGGCACTCGGTGCCGTCGGGCAGGACGTGGCGCATATCGGTGCGCACCCAGTCGAGGACGGGCATGAAGTTGTAGACGACCGTGGTAACGCCCTCGGCGGCGAGGTGACGGAGCGAAGTCGCGTAGTTGTTGAGAAGCGTCTTGAGGTCGCCGGAGCCGGTCTTGATGTCTTCGTGGACGGGGACGGATTCGACGGCGGTCCAGCGCAGGCCGGCCGCGGCGAGACGAGCTTTGCGCTCGCGGATGGCTTCGCGAGGCCACGGTTCGCCATAGAGGATTTCGTGTAGCGAGGTGAAGACGGCGGTGGCTCCTGCGTGGCGGATGTAGGAGAGCGGCACGGGGTCGGCGGGGCCGAACCAGCGGAAACATTCTTCGAGCAACGGATGCTGATGCGATGTCATCGAAGGGCGGTTTATGAAGAACGCAGAGAAGCAGGAACGGTAGGCTTCAGACTCCGGAGAACGCGCCGAAGCCGCCGTCCACGACGACGGTGGTGCCGGTAACAAACTTCGAAGCGTCGCTGACAAGGAAGTGGATCGCACCGTGGAGCTCGTCCGGCGTGCCGAAGCGGCCGAACGGTGTCTGGCGGCAGATGGTCTGGCCGCGCTCGGTGAGCGAGCCGTCCTCGTTGGTGAGGAGGCGGCGGTTTTGATCGCCGAGGAAGAAGCCGGGGACGAGGGCGTTGACGCGCACGCCGCCCTGGGTGTGGCGACCGAAGTCAACGGCGAGCCAGCGGGTAAAATTGTCGACGGCGGCCTTGGCGGCGGAGTAACCGACGCCGCGGGTTATGGCGCGGGCGACGGCGGTGGACGAGTAGTTGACGATGCTCGCGGATTTGGAGGCGAGAAAGACGGGCGTGAAGACGAGCGTAGGGAGGACGGTGCCGTGGAGGTTGAGATCAACAACCTGCTCAAAGGCGGAAAAATCGAGGTCGGCGAACGTCTTGCCGGGCATGATGGTGGCACCGGGCTGGTTGCCGCCGGCACCGTTGAGAAGCGCGTCGATGCGGCCCCATTTGGCGAGGACGGCGTCGCGGGCGCGCTCGAGGGAAGCGCGGTCGTTGACATCGGCGACGACCGCGAGGACTTCGGCGGCGGGAGAAATGGAGCGGACCTTGGCGAGGGCGTCGTCGAGCTTGGCCTGGTTGCGGCCAAGGTAGGCGACGCGGGCGCCTTGCGAGGCGAGATAATCGGCGACGGAGCCGGTAAGGGTGCCGGTCGCGCCGGTGACGACGATTACTTTGCCGGTCAGGTTGAAGAGAGAGGGAGGCATATAAAACAATAACGGTGAACTTAGGGGATGGCGGTTGCACGATGCAGAATGAAAGCACGTTTGGGTCAACATTCTCCGACGGCCAGGAACACCGCTGGCTCGACTTGCCCGCGCCTGACGTTTAACGACGTATCCCCATGAATTCCGCCTTTGATCCAAAGCTCGCAGCACGCATAGAAGAAGCCGGCATCGTCGCCGTTTTGGTCATAGACGATGCCAAAGATGCGGTTCCTGTTGCGCGCGCCCTGCTGGCCGGCGGGGTAAGCGCCATCGAACTGACACTCAGAACTCCTGCGGCGCTCGACGCGCTCCGCGCCATCAAGTCGGAAGTGCCAGAACTTGTCGTCGGCGTAGGCACCATCCTGACCGTCGAGCAGGTGAAACAGGTGGCCGAGGCGGGGGCGGCGTTCGGGGTTGCTCCGGGCATCAACCCTAGAGTCCTCGCTGCCGCGCGGGAAACCGGACTGTCCTTCGCCCCCGGGATTGTCACCCCCAGCGACATCGAGCAAGCCATTGAGCATGGCT
Source organism: Verrucomicrobiota bacterium (assembly GCA_025361935.1). Classification (GTDB taxonomy): domain Bacteria; phylum Verrucomicrobiota; class Verrucomicrobiia; order Opitutales; family Opitutaceae; genus Rariglobus. The sequence continues at coordinate 1,639 of JANYJB010000096.1, read as the reverse complement.
GCAAATTGATGAAGTTTTTCCCGGCTGAACCTTCCGGCGGGCTGGCTTACCTCAAGGCGATCGCCGCACCCTACGCCCATCTTGGGCTCCGGTTTGTTCCACTGGGGGGACTCAATGCCAAAAACATGGCTTCCTATCTCGCAGATTCAGCCGTCACCGCCTTGGGCGGCTCGTGGCTGGCACCCCGCGAATTGATTAAAGCACGCGACTGGGAAAAAATTACCTCCCTCTCCACCGAAGCCGTCGAAATCATCCAATCCACACGTCGGAAATAACAACCAACGACGTCACAAGTCGGCGCACGGCCCCACGGCATCGCCGCTGCTCACCCATCGCTTCGCCGCACGCCGCACTGTGGCTTTGACGCGCCCAGCCATGCCCGGAAAACTAAGGTGTCATGAGCCACTCTCACCTCCCGCCGGCGCCGGCCGCAAACTCCGCCCGCCGCGTGCTCTTCGCCAGCCTTGCCGGCACCGCCATCGAGTTTTTCGACTTCTACATCTACGCGACGGCCGCCGTGCTGGTTTTCCCGAAATTGTTTTTCCCCGCGTCCGATCCGGCGGCGGCCACCCTGCAATCGCTCGCCACCTTCGCCATCGCATTTTTTGCCCGGCCCATCGGCTCGGCGGTGTTCGGGCACTTCGGGGACCGCATCGGGCGCAAAGCCACGCTCGTGGCCGCGTTGCTCACGATGGGCCTGTCAACCGTGGCGATCGGCCTGCTGCCCACCTACGCCTCCATCGGTAAGCTCGCGCCGATGCTCCTCGCGCTCTGCCGGTTCGGCCAGGGCTTCGGTCTCGGCGGCGAATGGGGCGGCGCCATCCTCCTTGCTACGGAAAACGCCCCGCCCGGCAAACGCGCGTGGTATGGCATGTTCCCCCAGCTCGGCGCGCCCCTGGGCTTCGTCTGCTCCGGCGGCATCTTCCTCCTGCTCTCAAAAAACCTCACCGACGCCCAGTTCCTCGACTTCGGCTGGCGCGTTCCGTTCATCGCGAGCAGCCTCCTCGTGCTCATCGGCCTCTACGTGCGCCTGAAGATCACCGAGACCCCGGTGTTCCAGCGCACGCTCGACAAACAGGAGCGCGTGAAACTTCCGCTGCTCAACGTGTGCCGCGACCACGCCGCCGCCCTCGCGCTCGGCACCGTGATCGCGCTCACGACCTTCGTGCTGTTTTATCTGCTCACGGTTTTCTGCCTGAGCTGGGGCACAAGCAAGCTGGGTTACACCCGCGAAAAATTCCTCATCATCCAGATGGTCGGCGTGCTGTTCTTCGGTGCGACGATCCCCTGCTCCGCAGTCCTGGCTGATCGCCACGGTCGTCGTATCGTCATGATCTTGGTAACGGCAGGCATCGCAGTGTTCGGTTTGATTCTCGGACCTCTTTTCAACGCCGGCCAAGTCGGCGTAGTGCTCACGATGATCATCGGATTCTCCCTCATCGGCATGACCTACGGCCCGCTCGGCACTTTGCTCTCGGAACTGTTTCCCACGACGGTGCGCTACACCGGCGCATCGATCAGTTTTAACATGGCGGGCATCTTCGGAGCCTCCCTGGCCCCCTACATCGCCACTTGGCTGGCGACCCACTACGGCCTGCCCGCCGTGGGCTATTACCTCGTCGGCGCCGCCCTGCTCACC
>JANYJB010000115.1 GCA_025361935.1 Verrucomicrobiota bacterium | reverse complement strand
ACACCAGCCAGCACATCATCGCCCTTTCATCCGCGCTGCTGGCCACCTTGATCGCGACCTTCGTCATCATCCCCATTGGCTACACCCTGCAACAAAGCCGCTCTGTCACCATCCTGAGCTTCATCCTGCTCATGCCGGTTTCGCTCTCCTACCGGCGCTTTATCTGGAGCAAACTCCAAAACACCCGAAGCGGACGCAGCCTCGTCTTCCTCGGCGATCGTGAAAGCTGTCTTGTTTTTAAGGACGAATGTGAAAAACAGGACATGCCCCAGCCGATCATCCTGTGTTCCTCCGAAACAAACTCGGATACACATGCCGATGGGCAGAAATTGCACCCCTTTGACGAGGTGCTTGATCAGTTGTCAGCAGGCCAGCTTGAGATCGAGGCCTTGGTGTTGCGTGAATCCAACCATGAGTTCACCGACAAACTCTCCCAAACCCTCATCAGTCTCTACTTCAGCGGCGTCCCCACCTATACTCTGGAGCTCTTTCATCAGACTTATTGGAGAAAAATCCCCCTCTACCGTCTTAACCAAACCTGGCTGTTTCAAGAAGGCTTCCAGATAGCGCGCGAACCCGTATTTGAACGTCTGAAGAGAATAAGTGACCTAATCCTTTCATCTCTGGGAATCATATTGGCTTTGCCGTCTGTCGGCATCGCCGCCTTGGCAATCAAGATCGAGGACGGAGGACCTATCTTTTTCCGCCAAAATCGTATCGGTCGCAACCGCGTTCCCTTCCAACTTTTCAAGCTGCGCACGATGCGCACCACAGAGGGCGGCGACCTTTACACCCAGAAAAACGACCAACGCATTACCCGCATAGGTGCATTCCTTCGCTCCAGTCGCATCGACGAAATTCCCCAGTTACTAAATGTCTTTCGCGGTGAAATGAGCCTGATCGGACCCCGTGCCGAATGGGACAAACTCGTCGTCGGTTACGAAGCCAAAATCCCCTGCTACCACTTTCGCCACCTCGTCAAACCAGGCATCACCGGATGGGCGCAGATCAACTACCCCTACGGCGCCAACCTCGACGACACCCTGCGCAAACTCGAATACGACCTCTACTACATCAGGCATTTTTCCTTCGTTCTGGATGCCTCCATCGTCCTGAAAACCGTGCACGTCATGCTGTTTGGCAAAGGACGCTAAAGAACACTTCGGATTCATGGCCACTTCCTACGACCTGCTAGTTATCGGAGCCGGTTCCGCCGGTTTTAACGCCGCCCGCGTCGCCTCCGGGCTCGGCAAACGCGTCGCCATCGTGGACGGTGCCAAGCAACTTGGCGGACTCTGCATCCTTAAGGGCTGCATGCCCTCGAAGACTCTTCTCTACTCGACCGAAATCCTCCACCTCGCTCAAAAAGGGAAAACCTTCGGCCTCAAAATCCCTGCGGCGTCCGCCGACATGAAGGCGCTCCACGCCCGAAAGAAAAAGATCATCGGCGAATTTGCCTCCTACCGCGCCCAAGCGCTCGAAAGCGGCAAATACGACGTTTACCGCAGCCACGCCCGCTTCATCGGCCCGCACACCGTCGCCCTCGCCGACGGCCGCACGCTCACCTCAAAATTTTTTCTCATCGGCACCGGCTCCAAGGTCAGTGTCCCCGCTGCCGTGCCCGGCCTCGCCGCCACACCATTCTGGACGAGCGACGACGTGCTCGACCTCGATTTCGTCCCCGAAAGCGTGATCGTCCTCGGCGGCGGGATCGTCGCCTGCGAACTCGCCCAGTTTCTCCGCCGCGTCGGCTCCAAGGTCACCCTCATCCAACGCAGCAAAAATATCCTCAAGGACCACTCGCCCGCCGCCAGCGAAGTCGTCCAACAATCCTTCCGCGCCGAAGGCATAGATCTCCACACCGATACCAAGATCGAAAAAATCTCCGGCGATAAAAACGGCGTATCCATAAAGTTCACCAGCGGCGGCAAGCCCGTCACCCGCCGAGCCAAGTTTCTCTTCAACGCACTCGGCCGCGAACCCAACACCACCGGCCTCGACCTCGCCGCCGCCGGAGTCAAAACCACGCCCGCCGGACGCATCGCCGTGAACAACTGGCAGCAGACTTCCGCCAAACACATCTACGCCGGCGGCGACGTCTGCGGCCCGCACGACATCGTCCACCTCGCCGTCGCCCAAGGCGAACTCGCCGCCCGCCACGCCTTCGGCGTGAAAGACCTGAAGCCCATCAACCACTCGCTGTTGCTAAACGTCGTCTTCACCGATCCCCCGCTCGCCACCATCGGCGTGCAGGAAAACGAACTCACCGAACGCGGCGAGAAATTCATTGTCGCCTCCTACCCCTTTAACGACCACGGCAAGTCCATCCTCATGGACGCCAACTACGGCTACGTGAAGGTCATCGCCGAGCCCAAGCGCGGACGCATCCTCGGCGCTGAAATCGTCGGTCACGACGCCGGGGAACTCATTCATATTTTCTCCGGCCCACTCGTCATGAAAGCCACGGTCTTCGACTTGCTCCGCGCGCCGTGGTATCACCCCACTCTCGCGGAAATCCTCACCTACCCGCTCGAGGAAATCGCCGAGCAGGTGACGCTTTGATCCGTGGCCGCTTTTTTTCCCGCTTGTTGGCAACCTCTTTCATCGCACGTCTTCCTATACGCGTGCGCAGAGGAATTGCCGAGGGAGCTTGCTGGTCCCTGTTTCCCTGGACCTCCTACTGGCGCGGGACGCACGAACCAGAAGTGCAGGCCCGGCTGCTGACTCTCGGCGACTGGACGGGGAAACACATTTGGGATCTCGGCAGCCACTATGGCATTTTTGCGATCGGCCTTGGTCTACGGGTGGGACCGACAGGGAGCGTAGCCGCCTTCGAGCCCAATCCACTCAGCTACGCCCGCCTGCAACTGCACGTTTGCCGCAACCGGCTCGCCTGGATGAAAACGTTTCCAAACGCCGCCAGCGACACCGAAGGAAGCCGGCGTTTTTTCTCTACGAGGGACTAGAAAGCACATCGTCCCACCTAGCCTACGAGGGTAAGACATGGAACGAATCCATCCCGACCATGCAGGTGAAAGCCGTGCGTCTCGACGACCTGGTCGGCGCCGGTGAAATCCACCTGCCCGATTTTATAAAGATCGACGTCGAAGGCCACGCCCACAAGGCGCTGGCCGGCGCTGCGGCCTCCCTCGCAAAAAGCCGTCCCATCCTGTTGATCGGGTTGCACAGCATCCAAGAAATCGAAGGTATTCTCTCCATTCTGGAACCATTAAACTACCGAATCACCCCAATACTTGCATGCGCTCCGGCCGCCCCCACATCGGGCTACGATTATCTTTTCGAGCCCTTGCGGTGAACCATCTTCGCCAACGCTTCACTGCGTTCCCCAAAGTCCATGACTTGCCCGAAGGATTTTTCCGCTTTGCCTCTTTCCTCCTTCGCCTGCCACGTTGCTTCCATGTCTAAATATCAAGCCCCCGAGTTTCTCGTCGATCTGCTCCACGCCCGCTCGCCCTCCGGCGCAGAGTTCGAAGCCCAGAAGGTCTTTGACACCTACGTCAAACCAGCCGCCGACACCTACGCCAAGGACGCCATGGGCAACCGCCTCGCCACCCTGAACCCCAAAGGCGATCCCGTGCTCATGCTCGCTGGCCACATGGACGAACTCGGCCTCATCATCACCTACGTCAACAAGGACGGCTTCATCTATTTCGACACCATCGGCGGTCATGACCGCACCGTCATCTCCGGCCGCCGCGTCGTGATTCAGACTGCGAACGGCCCGGTCAAGGGTGTCACTGGCAAGCGCGCCATCCATCTCATGGACGACGCCGACCGCAAGAAAGTCCCCGAGATTCACGAGATCTGGATCGACATCGGCGCTCGCTCCAAAAAAGAGGCCCTCGAACGCGTCGCTATCGGCGACACCGTCACCTACGACCACGAGTTTGAACTGATCCACGGCAGCGTCGGCACCGCCCGCGCCTTCGACAACAAGGTCGGTGCCTACGTCGTCGGCGAAACCCTCGTCCGCCTCGCCGCCGCCAAAAAGAAACTCGCCGCCAAGCTCGTCGCCGTCGCCACTGCTCAGGAGGAAATCGGCACGCGCGGCGCGATCACCGCCGCCTACGCCGTGAACCCCCACATCGCCCTCGCCGTGGACGTAGGCCACGCGACCGACCACCCCGATTGCGATCACCGTAAATTCGGTGAAACCAAGCTCGGCGGCGGCCCAATCATCTGCCGCGGCCCGAACATCAACCCAAAGGTTTACGAACGCCTAATGAAGGCCGCGAAGAAGCTTAAAATCCCCTACCAGCTCGAAGCCGACCCTCGCCCCACCGGCACCGACGCCCGCGCCATCCAAGTGGGTCGAGGGGGCATTGCCACGGGACTTGTAAGCATCCCGCTCCGCTACATGCACACCCCGAGCGAGATTGTTGATCTCGAGGACGTGGAACGCACCGTGCAGCTCTTCGTCGAGTTCTCCCTCAACTTGGAGAGGGGCGAATACCTCCACTGGTGATTGGCCTGTCAGTCCGTCCGGCGACGGCGCCACACGGCAAGCCCTAGGGCACCTGCGCCCAGCGTCACAGCCCACGTGGAGGGCTCGGGGATGGCGATGATCGCGCTCAGCGCACCCGAATAATTCGAGAGATCTATCGCGTAGGTCACATTGCCGACCACCGCCGTCCCGGAAGGCTGTCCGTTAAGCGTGCTTGGCCCGCTGAATGTGCCGATCGCGCTCAAAATGCCCGCCAGCTCCCATGTAGAACTGTTCTTGTAAAACAACGCCCCGCCGGAATCCCCCGGCGCGCCCTGCGACTCGCCGGTGACCGCGTTGAAATCCACGTAAAGCCCCGAGGTGACACCCGTGCCGATATTGTAGGAGGCCGTTCCGTCGATCGTGTTGCTCCCCCAGCGCAGCGTGTTGCCGCTGCCATAACGATAGCCCGTCACGGTCCCGTCGGCGCCGGCAAAAAACGAGGTGCTCCACGTGTTGGGATTCGTGTCCACGTCAACATACCACGTGGTGAGCGAACTGGCGCGATTGAGTCCGTCGCCAATCAACACCACCGCCGAACCGTTAGTCGGCCGCACCGAGGCGAGCGAAAGGGTCGGCAGCAGCGGGTCCGTATCAATTCGGAAGGCGTAAAGGTCGCCCGACACCTGCACGCCGGAACCGGCCACCACGTTGTAAGTCGTGCCGCCGAGCGTGATATTGCCGGAGCCCACGTGCGTGGCCGTCAGCACCCAATAGCCGCTGGCGTAGGAACCGATATAAACGCCGGTCGCGCCGTTGAGCAGGCCGACGTTGGCCCAGCCCGGATCGTCCGTCAGAGCTGTGGTGTTTTGCGTGCCGTCGCCGCCATAGACGATGACCGCCCTGGCGCCGACTGTGCAGAAGAGAAAAAATAGTATGGTGAAAACTGATTTTTTCATCGGATGAACGTGCAGTGAATTTACGCCGCGTCTTGATTCGGCTCGCCCTTGGGCGTTTTCTTGAGAACGGGCTTTCGCTTGCCGGCGACCACCCCCGCATCAATCACGACCTCCGCCACATCGTCGCGCTGAGGCAGCTCATACATCACCTCCAGCATGAGGTTTTCCATGATGGCGCGAAGCGCACGGGCACCGGTCTTCAGCTCGACTGCTTTTTGGGCGATGGCCTTGACCGCATCCGGCGTGAAACGCAGCCGCACTCCGTCGATCGCGAAGAGCTTCGAATACTGCTTCACCATGGCGTTCTTCGTGCGCACGAGAATCTTCTCGAGGTCGGCTACTTGAAGCGGATCAAGCACCGAGACGACCGGCAGGCGGCCGATGAACTCGGGGATCATGCCGAAGCGCACGAGATCCTCCGGTGCGACCGATTTCATGATGCTCTCGGCCGACATGGCGTCGCCGTCGGCTTTGTCATGCTGGGCCTTGATCGAGGAGAAGCCGAGGCTGCGCTGGCCGAGGCGGTGTTGGATGATGTTGTCGAGACCGACAAAAGCCCCGCCGCAGATGAAGAGGATGCCCGCCGTGTTGATCTGCACGTATTCCTGGTTCGGGTGCTTGCGTCCGCCCTGCGGGGGAACGTTGCACACGGTGCCTTCGAGAATTTTGAGGAGTGCCTGCTGCACACCTTCGCCCGAGACGTCGCGGGTGATGGAAACGTTCTCGGTCTTGCGGCCGATCTTGTCGATTTCGTCGATGTAGATGATGCCGCACTCGGCGCGCTTCACGTCGTAGTTGGCAGACTGGAGCAGGCGCAGGACGACATTCTCCACGTCTTCGCCGACGTAGCCGGCCTCGGTGAGCGTGGTGGCGTCGGAAATGGCGAAGGGCACGTCGAGTATCTTGGCGAGCGTGCGGGCGAGGAGAGTCTTTCCTGACCCCGTCGGTCCAGTGAGCAGGATGTTGCGCTTCTCCACCTCGACGTCGTTGAACTCGGGCGAGATCGCGCCGTTACCGCCGGGCGTCCGGGCGGCGTCGAACATGATGCGCTTGTAATGATTGTAGACCGCGACCGAGAGAACTTTCTTCGCGTGGTCCTGGCCGATGACAAAGTCATCGAGTGCAGTCTTGATCTCGGAGGGTTTGACGAGGCGAAAGGTGGGCTTGGCGTCGATGGCGGGCTGCTTCACCTCGCGGTCGATGATGGTTTTGCAGACATTCACACACGCGTCGCAGATGTGGACGCTCGGCCCGGCTATGATTTTTTTGACCTCGGTCTGCGATTTGCCGCAGAAGGAACAAAGGGTCATGCGTGTCGGTTTGGCCATGGGTGAAGGATGTTATCGGCGGGAAGGTGAGTCGAGTTCACAAAAAAAACGGCCTCTTTAGCAGGGGGCCGTCGTGGAAACGAAACATCGGGAATATCAGGCCGCAGACGGCACTATTTTTTGCACTTCCCGGGTCGATTCGACCACGTGGTCAACCAGCCCGTAAGCCTTGGCTTCGTAAGCGCTCATGTAGTAGTCGCGATCCGAATCCTTTTCGACCTGCTCGGCGGTCTTTCCGGTGTGCTTGGCGATGACGCCGTTGAGCGTCTGGCGCCAGCGGAGGATTTCCTTTGAGGCGATCATGATGTCGGCCGTCTGCCCGCCCGCACCGCCGCTGGGCTGGTGGATCATCACGCGACTGTTAGGAAGGGCGAAACGTTTGCCGGGCGTGCCAGCGGCGAGGAGCACCGTCGCCATGCTGGCCGCTTGACCGATGCAATACGTGATGATGTCGCATTGCAGAAAACCCATGGTGTCATAAATGGCCATGCCGCCCGTCACCACGCCGCCGGGCGAATTGATGTAGAGGTGGATGTCCTTTTTGGCGTCTTCCATCTGGAGATAGAGCATCTGGGCGATCACCAAATTGGCGACATTGTCGTCAATCGGCGTGCCGATAAACAGAATGCGGTCTTTCAGGAGCCGCGAAAACACGCTCATGGGACGTGTTTCGCGCCCGTTGTTATCCCAGATGGTTACGTCGTAGCTCACAGCAAGTGTTGGATTTAAATTACACTGATCACGCCTGCGCTCAGGCTGTAGTCACGGTAGCCTTGGAAACGAGCAAATCAAGGGCCTTGTCGAAAATGATCGACTGCTGGACGGAGCGGAGCTTCTCGCGGTCTTGGGTGAGTTCCTTGACGAGCTTTTCGGGCTTCTGGTTGTTCATCACGGACTCGCGGTAGATGAAGGTGTCGATGTCCTTCTCGGTGACGGTGATCTTTTCCTGCTCGGCGATTTTCGCGAGGATGAGCTGAGTCTTCACGCGGCTGCGGGCGGCCTTGCTGGCGCCGTCGTGGAGAGAAGCTTTGTCCTTCTCGAACTGCTCGGCGGGAACGCCGCGACGCATGTTTTCCTCGATGAACTGACGGAGCACCTGCTGGGTCTCGTTTTCAACGAGGCTCTCAGGAACAGCGAAATCCACCTTGGCGTTGAGCGCCTCGGTGACCTGTCGGCGCTGGGCCTGACGGTTCTCGTGTTCCTTGCGGCCTTTGAGATTGTTGCGGACGTTGACTTTGAGGCTTTCGAGATCGTCGGCCTGGTGAGACTTGAAGAAGGCTTCGTCCATCGGAGGCAGGACGCGCTCACGAATCTCTTGAACTTCGACTGCATAGACGGCGGTTTTGCCGGCAAGCGCGGGGACGGCGGCAAACTCGGCAGGGAAGTTAACGGTCACGTCTTTCTTGTCACCAGCCTTGAGGCCGGCGAGCTGTTTGCCGAGGCCGGGGATGAGACCTTCGTTTTCGCCTTCAACTTCTTCCCACGTCTGCGGGACTTTGCCGTAGATCTGCTTGTCAGGCGCGAGGTCGAGAACGGGCTTGCCGTCAACGGTGCCCTCGTAGGCGAGCTTCACGTAGTCACCCTTGGCGGCGGGACGCTCGGCGACCTTGAAATCGGCGCGCTCGGAACGCATGCCCTCGATGACCGCATCGACCTCTGCATCCGTCGCATCAACCGATTTGATCTCGGTGGGCAGGCCGGTGTAGTCAGGCAGCGTAAAGATGGGGCGCACATCCAGCGTGATCGTGATGGTCGCGGACTGGTCGGGTGCGAGGGTGCCCTCCTGGACATCGGTGATGTTGAGCGCTTCGATCTTCGACTGCTCAAGGCCGCCGCGATAAGCCTTCGAAAGAACCTTCTGCTTGAATTCGTCGCCGATCTCCTTCGCGTAACGCTTCAGCACGAGGTTGGCGGGCGCCTTGCCCGGACGGAAGCCCGGGAGGCGGGCGTGCTTGGAAATCTCGCCGACCACGGCCTGGTGCTCGGCGGCAACTTCGGCCCGGTCTAGGGTTATAACGAGGCTTTTGCGGGTTTCAGAAACGTCTTTGATTTCGATGTTCACGGTTTAAAAAAGTGGGAGAGTTTTGTTTATAGAACTGGCAAAAATACGGCTCCGCCCTCGGCGCGGTCAATGCCTGATTCTAACGCTTGAAACCCGCGCCCAGGCCAAACTTGATACACGTTTACCGATGCCTAGTCTCCGCCACCTGTTTGCCGAGCATCCCACCCTGCTCCTGATCGACGCGGCCTCCACCCGTGTGCAGGTCGGCCTGTGGCATGGAGGCGTGGTGTCATGGCAGATTGAAGAAGCCGAGGCCGGCACCGCCGTCTTCGCATGCACGGAGAAGCTGCTGGCCGGATGCAATTTGAGCATCGCCGCTCTCAACGCCTACGCCTTCTGCGAAGGCCCAGGCTCCGTCCTCGGCATCCGCACTTCGGCGGTCGCCCTGCGCACATGGCGCGTGCTCAACCCTGCGCCTGCCTTCGCCTACCAAAGCCTCGCCCTCGCCGCACACACGCACTCCCGGCCCGAGGTCAACATGATCGCCGACGCCCGCCGCGATTCTTGGCACGTCCAGCAAATTGGGAAACCTCTGCGTCGCGTGCCCACCGCCGAGCTGGCCGGCGAATGCGTCATGCCGGAAGGTTTCCGCCACTGGACACCATTGCCCGCAAACCTCGGACGCACGCCCTACGACCTGCCCGCCCTGCTCGCGCGCCCCGTGCTACTCGACGCTGACCTCTTCCATCCGAGTGCCGAACCGGATGCTTTCATGCACGAAGAACCTTCCTACGTGACGTGGATACCCCAAGTCCATCAGGCTCCCGCCAACTGACCATGGCCAACGCCTCACGCCTTCCCTTGCGCTGCTGGGCCGAGATCGACCTCGCCGCTCTCGAACGCAACCTCCACCTCATCCGCGCCTCGCTACCCGCGCACATGCGCTACGTCGCCGTAATCAAAGCCGACGCATACGGACACGGCCTCCATCAAACCGCCGCCCGCCTCATGCACGCCGGGGCCGATCTCTTCGGCGTTGCCAACCTCGCCGAGGCCGCCGCCATCCGGGAACTCAGCCCCGACTGGCCCATCCTGCTCCTAAGTCCACTTTTGACCGACGAAGATCGCCACGTGGTCGAATATGACGTGGCCGCCACCGTATCCTCGTCCGAAGAAGTTGCCCGCCTCGACGCCGTCGGCCGCACCGCCGGCCGCGAAGTCACCGTCCACTTAAAAATCGACACCGGCATGGGCCGCCTCGGCGTCTGGCACAAGGAAGCCCCCGCACTGTATCGACAAATTAGTGACTCAAAAAACCTAAAGCTCGCCGGCGTGTTCACCCATTTTTCCTGCCCCGACACCGACGCAGCCTTCACCGCCGAACAACGTCGACGCTTCCTCGCCGCCCTCCAGCAATGCGACGGCCTCGATCTCGCCACCCTTTTTGTCCACGCCGACAACAGCGCCGGTCTGGAAACCATCGAGGTGGCCGGCCCCTTCAATGCCGTGCGCATCGGCCTGCTCCAGTTCGGCATCCTGCCGCACACCGGTTCGCTGCTTGCCCAGGTTCAGGCTGAACCCGTCTTCAGTTTCCGCACGCGCGTCGGTCTCGTAAAACAGCTGCCCGCCGGCACCGGCATCAGCTACGGTGGCACCCATGTCCTGCGCCGCGATTCCTCCGTCGCCATCCTCACCGCCGGCTACGGCGACGGCCTGCCCCGAGCCGCCAGCAACCGCGGCCACGTGCTCATCCACGGACAACGTTGCCCCGTGCTCGGCCGCGTAACCATGGATCAAACCATCGTGGATGTTACGGATGTCTCAAGCGTTTGCGCAGGCGACGAAGCAGTGCTCATCGGCCGCCAGCAAGGCGGCGAAATCAGCCTGACCGAGTTCAGCCGCTGGGCCGACACGATTCCGTGGGAAACCCTTTGCTCGGTGACCAAGCGGGTCACGCGTCTTTATCGCACGCCGCTCGGACTTTGAGCCGCGTATCCGATTACTTGCCGATGCCGGAGGCGCGGAAACCGATGGCGCGCAGATTCGCCAGATCAACGATGTTTCGCCCGTCAAAAAGGAAGGCCGGCTTCTGCATACCCTCGAAAATCTTGGCGTAGTCGAGCGTCTTGAACTCATCCCACTCCGTCACGATGGCGATGGCATGCGCACCCTTGGCCGCCTCGTAGGCACTGGTCGCAACGCTAAGACGCGAACTAGTCTGCCCCTTGCCCAGCACATCGGAAATGATCTCGGCCGCCGGCACCTTCGGATCGTAAACAACCACGTTGGCCTGCTCGGTCAGCAGGTCGCGCACGATGTTGATCGCGGCGGATTCACGCGTGTCGTCGGTGTCCTTTTTGAAGGCAAAACCCAGCACCGCGATACGCTTGTCCGCAACGCTGTTGAAAAGCGTGCGCACAATTTTCGATGAGAAACGCTGTTTCTGATAGTCGTTCATTTTGACGACACTCGCCCAGTAGGCCGACACTTCGGGCAAACCGAAGCTTTCGCAGAGGTAAGAAAGATTCAAAATATCCTTCTGAAAACAGGAACCGCCGAAGCCCACGGAAGCCTTCAGGAATTTTGGGCCGATGCGCGAATCCTTGCCGATGGCGTTGGCCACCTCGTCAACGTCAGCGCCGGTTGCCTCGCACAAGGCGGAGATCGCGTTGATCGAGGAGATGCGTTGGGCGAGGAAGGCGTTTGCGACCAGTTTGGAAAGTTCGGACGACCACAGGTTGGTCGTGATGATGCGCTCGCGCGGCACCCAGCGGGCGTAAACGCTCACGAGCGTTTCCACGGCCTTGTCGCCCTCAGGCGTGCGCTCGCCGCCGATGAGCACGCGATCAGGACTGAGCAGATCCTGAACCGCAGTGCCTTCGGCCAAAAACTCAGGATTGGAAAGGACCTGGAACGTCGCGCCGGAAGTGTTGGCCGCAAGAATCTGCTGAATCGTCTCAGCGGTCTTCACCGGGATGGTGGATTTCTCGACGATGATTTTCGGGGTTGTCGCGACCTCGGCGATGGTGCGCGCCACCGACTCGATGTAGCGAAGATCGGCCGCACGGCCCGCACCCACGCCGTAGGTCTTTGTCGGCGTGTTGACAGACACGAAAATGATGTCTGCCGAGGCGATATTCTCCTTCACAGCCGTGGAAAAAAACAGATTTCGCCCGCGCGCTTTTTTAACAACATCATCCAAACCGGGCTCGTAGATTGGCAGGTTATCGGAGTTCCACGCCGCGATGCGGCCCGCGTTCATGTCAACCACGGTCACCTGGATATCGGGAGACTTGAAAGCGATCATCGCCATTGTCGGCCCACCCACATAACCAGCACCAATGCAGCAGATTTTCATAGTTGGAAGGGGTTAACTTGTCTTCCTTCGCGGACGAATCCAAGGCCGATTTTTACCATCTTTCGGAAACTCGAAGCAAAACGGATTCAGGCCAGCCGCCGGGCCACCGCCACGAAACGTCGGCCGGCCTCGGCCAGATCTTTTTCACCGAGGACGCCGAAGCTAAGCCGAACGAAATTTCGAGGCACAGCATCTCCGAAGCAGAGTTCGCCCGGGACATAAAGGACACCGGCTTCGACGCACGCGCGGCAGAAAGCGGAATCCAGTCCCGTGTCGAAATCCGCAGGAGCTTCAAGCCAGAGATAAAGACCTCCTCCAGGCACCTTCCAGCGCCAACCCAGTTCAGGCAGACCGGCTTCGATCAGCGCTCCATGCAACACCTGCATCTTGCGCAGATAAGCGGGGCGGATCACCGCAAGCTGTTTGTCCAAGCCCCCATCCGCCAACACCTGCTCCAAAATGGCCTGAGTGAAGTTAGCCGTGCCGAAATCATGATGCCCCCTGACATGCATCATCTTCGCCAGCAGCGCCGTGTCCGTGCAGGTTCCGTATCCGACCTTGAGTCCGCTCGCGAACGGCTTCGTGAGGGTGGAAAGATATAACCGGGGAAATTCCGCCCACTCCGGCAAGCTCAGCACGCTCCGCGCCGGATGCGGTGTTTCATAATACAATTCACGATAAGCCGCGTCCTCCAAGACCGGCACGACAATGCCCTCCGCAGTCAAAGCCTTGGCCACCGCATTCTTCTCCTCTTCATCAAGACTGCGTGCGGAGGGGTTGGCGAAATAACTGACAAAATAAACCGCCTTTAACCGCGTCATTTCTCCACTCGTTCGCATGCCCGCCAGCAGAAGTCGCAGCGCTTCACCATCAACGCGTCCTGCGGAATCCAGCGGCAAAGACCGCGCCTGCACGCCCAAGCCGGTCAACATCTCCAGAAACACAAAGTAACTCGGACGATCAACGAGCACGATGTCGCCCGGATCACAGAGCACCTGCATCGCCAGATAAAGCGCCTGCTGGGATCCGTTGGTGATGAAAAAATTATGCCTGATCGTGTCGGCATCGCCCTTCAACTCCGGCTCCTGCGCGAGCAATCGCTCCGCCAGCAGAGTTCGCAAGCCCGGCCGCCCTTGGTTGGTGCCGTATTGGAGATACTGCGGCTCGCCTGATTGAGCGGCCAGCTTTTCAACCGCCGCCTGCACTGCCGCTACCGGCAGCGTGCGATTGTCCGTAAACCCGGCGGCCAGCGAAAGCAGTTTCGGATTCTCCAACATCAACGCCATCAGCCGCGCAATGGTCGGCGGTTGCGCGCGATCACCAAGAGAGGAAAATAAATAAGAAGAAGCGGACATCAGCTTAACTAAAGCGTGGAAATGAAATTCTGGCTCAAACAAAAAGGCGCAGAGGTTGCCCCCTGCGCCTTCGTCAATGCCAGCGGTGCATCAGGCCGGCGAGGGAGCCGGCGCATGGGCACCGGCTAAACCGTCGGAGACCTCCTTTTCAGCCGGTTTTTTGGTCGCTTTCTCGTCGGACTTCGGGAGCGCGGGCGGAATTTCCCGGATGACCGGCGAGGTGATTGCGCCGGTATTTAGAATTTCCAACACATGCTTGCCCTCAATCGTCTCGTGCTCAAGTAGCGCGGCGGCCACGCCGTCGAGGGCCGCGCGATGCGTCTTGATTATCTCGGTGGCGCGTTTGTATTGCTCGTCAACGATACGGAAAACCTCGGCATCAATCTTGCGGGCGGTCTCTTCAGAATAGGGCTGGCTGCGGGTGATCTCGCGACCGAGAAACACGGTATCGTTACTCTCGCCGTAAGCAATCATGCCGAGCGGGCTCATGCCCCAGTCGCATACCATGTGGCGCGCGATCCGCGTGACCTGCTTGATGTCGCCCGACGCACCATTCGAGATGTCATGCAACACGAGTTCCTCGGCAATACGACCGGCGCATCCGATGGCGATGCGGATTTCAAGACGCTTCTTTTCCTGGCAGAGAATGTCTTTGCTCGGGATATACATGGTGCTGCCCAAGCTGCCTCCGCGTGGAATGATTGTGACCTTGTGCACGGGCAGCAATCCGTCATCGAGCACGGCCGTGACGAGCGCGTGGCCGGCCTCGTGGTAGGCGGTGAGCTTTTTTTCGCCGTCATCCATGACGCGACGGCGTTCGCGCCCGAACTGAACTTTTTCACGGGCGTCATCGACATCGATCATCTCTACTTTCTTTTTGTTACGGCGGGCGGCAAGGAGCGCCGATTCATTCAGCAAGTTGGCCAGATCGGCACCGGAAAGGCCGGGCGTGCCTCGGGCGATGACATTGAGATTCACATCCTCGGCCAAAGTGATCTTGCGGGCGTGAACCCGAAGAATCTGTTCACGTCCCACGATGTCGGGCAGATCAACGTAAACTTGGCGGTCGAAGCGACCTGGGCGCAGCAGCGCTTGATCGAGAACGTCGGGACGGTTGGTAGCAGCGATGATGATAACGCCCTCCGTGGTGTCGAAGCCGTCCATCTCGACGAGCATGGAATTCAACGTCTGCTCGCGTTCGTCGTTGCCGCCGCCGAGACCGGCGCCGCGCTGACGACCGACCGCGTCGATTTCATCGATAAAAATGATGCAAGGAGCGTTTTTACGGCCCTGTTCAAACATATCGCGCACACGGCTCGCACCAACACCGACGAACATCTCCACAAAATCGGAACCGGAGATGCTGAAGAACGGCACGTCAGCCTCGCCGGCCACTGCTTTGGCGAGGAGGGTCTTGCCCGTGCCGGGGGGACCGACCAACAGGAGGCCTTTGGGAATCTTGCCGCCCATTTTCTGGAATTTCTTCGGATCCTTGAGGAATTCGACAACCTCGGCAATTTCCTCCTTAGCCTCGTCGCAGCCGGCAACTTCAGCGAATGTGATCTTGTCACGGTCGCGGGCGAGCAGCTTGGCCTTGCTTTTGCCGAAGTTCAGCGCGCCACGGCCGGCCTGACGCAGCTGCCGCACAAACAGGAAATAAAGCAAGCTGATCACGAGAATGATCGGAAGAATCTGCGAGGCGAGCTGGCTCCATACGTTGCTGATCGGCGGCTCGTCAAAAAGTTTGGTCTTTTGCAACCGCTGCAATCCGTCCTGCGTGAGACTGCCCGAGGCGCGGAACAACGCGGTCTTGACGCCATCGGCTTCGAGCAGCGGTTCTTTGACCTTGCCGGTAAGCACGGCGCCCTCTGGACCATAGGTGCCATCGTGACGGATCACGCCCGACTCGACCTTGCCCTGATCGGCAAGGTCCATGACCTCCTGAATCTTGAGATTGGCGAGCGGCGTTCCGTGACTCGGGCTAAGCGAATAGATCGCGACCAAAGCGAGAATGATGGAAAGCCAAATCAAGGCAACCTTCAGCGGAAACCGATCCGGAGGGAGGTTTTTGAGGGGACGCCGTTTGCTGTCGTTTTTAAGGTCAGGCATTATACTTAGGACTTAGCAAAGACCGTGGAGGTTCCCCAATATATGTCAATTGGCCGCTCCTTTATTTACCTGCTTAGGATAGACGCCGAATGGGAATTTTTTTCAAAAAACAACCATCCCTTGCGAATCACCGCAAAGCCACCGCTCCCCAGACTGAAACGCGTAGCCCCGCCCTGCTCCACCATTGCCAGCAACAGGGCAAACCCCTGACGCGAAAGATCCCCCGCGTCTTTTTGCAGCACCAGCCAGCGATAAAGAGCTCGCCGGATGATCGCCCGAGGTTTGCCTGTCAGCGCCTTGATATCGAGACGCCCCTCGGCATCAAAGGCCGCGATCCCGTCCAGCCAATTTTCCAACGCGACGTCATCCTCATCCAGCAATTCCCGCGACAACGCCGCGCCTGCCAACGCATCACGGTCACTCGCCGCCATGATCCAAGCGGGCAAGACTTCGTGCCGAACCCGGTTGCGAAAATAGTCGCCGGTTGCGTTGCTCGCATCCTCACGCCACGACGCACCCTCTTTCCGCAGAGCCTGCTCAATCGCCTTTTTTTGCAGCGTTAGTAACGGACGCAGATGCACACGCCCGTCCGGCATCGTTTGCAACGGCCTTGGCGCCGCCAGACCAGCCGTGCCGCCGCCGCGCGCGAGTCGCATCAACGCCGTTTCCGCGATGTCGTTCTGCTGATGTCCGAACCACAGCGCCTTGATGCGCCGCTTCAAAAGTTCGCGTTCAAAAAATTCAAACCGCGCAGCCCGTGCCTCCGCCTCGCTCGCGCCTTTGCGCGCGTGCTTCCACTCCCCTAACACGAAAGCAATCCCGAGCGACGCACACACTCGCCGGCAAAACGCCACATCCGCCACCGAGTCACGCCCGCGCAGACGATGATTAAAATGCAGCGCCAACAACCCCGCCCGCCGCTCCGGCCAATGCGCCCACAAGAGCAAAAGAAGCGCGAGCGAATCGGCCCCGCCTGAGAAGGCCAACCCCCAGCGCCCGCCCGCCGGGGCCGACGACGCCCATGCACGCACTGCAGTATGCAACGACGCCGACGGGAATCGGTCTCCAAGGGCGGTCGCCAGCGCAGGCCAATCGTTTTTTTTAACCGTAGATTTCACGAATGAACACGGGGGAGAATCGGCTTGGTAATATCCGCGTCTATTCGCGCCATCCGCGGAAAGTCCAGTTTAAGCGAAAGTAAGATACTCCTTGCCGAAATACGGCACCAGCACCGAGGGAATTTTCACGCGGCCGTCCGCCTGAAGATTGTTTTCCAACAACGCGGCGAGCACGCGAGGAACCGCGAGACCGGAGCCGTTGATAGTATGAACCAGCTCGGGCTTGCCGTCCTTGCCACGGAAGCGAATCTGCGCGCGCCGCGCCTGAAACGTCTCGAAGTTTGAGCAGCTCGACACCTCGAGCCAGCGCTTTTGACCGGCCGACCAGACTTCCAGATCATATTTCTTGGACTGCGCGAAGCCGAGGTCGCCGCCGCACATGAGAAGAACGCGATAAGGCAGACCGAGCTTGCGCAACAAGCTCTCGGCATCGCCGCGAAGCTTGTCGAGTTCGTCGTAGCTGGTCGCCGGATGCACCCACTTCAACAGCTCGACCTTGTCGAACTGGTGCAGGCGATTGAGCCCGCGCACGTCCTTGCCGTAGCTGCCGGCCTCGCGGCGGAAACACGGGGTGTAGGCGCAGCGATAGACCGGCAGCAGAGCCTCGTCGATGATCTCGTCCCGGAAAAAATTCGTGAGCGGCACTTCGGCCGTAGGCACGGCGTAGAATCCATCGGCGACCGCCTCATACATTTGGCCTTCCTTGTCCGGCAACTGGCCGGTGGCGGTGGCGCTGGCGGCGTTCACTAAAATGGGCGGATTGACCTCCACGTAGCCGGCCTTGCCGTTTTCATCTAAAAAGAAATGAAGCAACGCTCTCACAATCCGGGCGCCGTCGCCGATGTAGAACGGAAAGCCCGCTCCCGTCACCTTGGAGCCGCGGGCGAAATCGAACAGCTTGTCGAAGCCGGGAATCTCCCAATGGGCCTTGGCGTTGGGCGAAAGCGCGCCCACGTCGCCCCACGTTGCAAAAACGATATTCTCCTCAGGCGTGCGCCCCTCGGGCACGGAAGCATGGGGAATGTTGGGCAGCGTCATCATCGCCTGCTTTAACCGGTCTTCCATTTCCTTAAGGACAGCCTCGCCTTCCTTCACTTGGGCGGAGACCGCCTTCATCTCCTGAACTTTGGCGATGAACTCAGGCGAGCCCTTGGGTAGTTTGGCCATCTCGGTGTTGGCGACTTTCTGTTGGCCTCGCAGACCCTCCACCTGTTGCAACTTGACGCGCCACGTCTCGTCCAACGCTAAAATGGCGTCGAGATCGACGTTCAGATGTTTTTTAGCGAGAGCCGCGCGGACGACATCCGGCGATTCACGAAGAAGTTTGGGATCGAGCATGGCGAATAGCTTAAAGACGCACTATCGCGGGCCGCTCGCAGGCGCAGCAAGGGGAAAGTGGTCGCCCGGCGCGGCTCCTCCCAAGATTAAGCCTTGCCTAGCCCCGCGCGGTCTTGCGGCATAAGAGACCTCTGATGCAACGCTTACGTCCGTATCTCGCCTACCTCAAGATCGTCCGCTGGCCGATCGTCGTGGCCCTGCTGTGTGGAGTTGTTTACGGCATAGCCAACGGCGCCGGCCTGCCGTTCATGATTCAAAAGGTCTTCCCCAAGATATTCAACGAAAGCGCCGCCCGCCTGACTGACTGGCAGTTGTTTATGATCGCCCTCTGGCTGCCGGGGATTTTTCTGGCGCGCGGCATCGCGGGTTATTTCAACAGTTACCTCATCCAATACGCGGGCACGCGCGTGCTCGAAGCGCTCCGCCTGGATTATTTTCGCAAACTGCAAGTCCTGCCGCTCGCCTTCCTGCAAAAGCACAAAACCGGCGACCTCATTTCGCGCGGCATGACCGACACCCAGACGCTGCAGGTGGCGTTGACCTCGTTTGCCAACGACATCTTTAAACAACCCACCTCGTTGATCGGCGCCTTGAGTTTCCTCGCTTGGAAAGCCTACAACGAGCACGGAGTCATTTTGGTTTTGGTCAGCATGGCGGTCATCCCCCTGTCCATTCTGCCGATTCGCTACGTTGGCAAACGCCTCATCAATCGCGCCGCCCAGGTTCAAGGCCATCTCGGGCAGGTCAGCGAACGTTTCAGCGAGAACCTGAACGCCGCCCGCGAGGTGCGCGCATTCGGACTGGAAAAGCGAGAGACCGAACGCCTCGGACTGATCACCCGCAAGCTGCTCACCTATCAAATGAAGGTGACGAAATACACCCAGGCCCTGCCTCCCTTGATAGAGATCATCTCATCCATCGGCATCTCAATCACGTTGATTTACGCCTATCACGTCCACATTTCCCTAAACTCTTTCGTCGCCATCATCATGGCGCTCTACAGCTGCTACGACCCGATCAAAAAACTCGGGGCTCTGCAAAACATCACCAAAATAGGAACCGCCGCGCTGGATCGCCTGGAGGTCGTTTTGAATGAACCGGTGACCATCCAAGATCCCAAAAATCCCGTGGCCGTCACCCGCGTTCGCGGCGATCTCGTCTTCGAGCACGTCGGCATTACCTATGACAACGACACCGCCGCGCTCCGCGACGTGACCGTGACCATCCCCGCCGGCACCACCTGCGCGCTCGTCGGACCAAGCGGAGCCGGCAAATCCACCTTCGCCAACCTCGTGCCTCGCTTTTATGATGTCAGCGCGGGACGCATCACCCTCGACGGCGTCGATCTGCGCGACATGACTCTGGCCGATCTTCGCCGCAACATCGCCATCGTCTCTCAGGAGCCCGTGCTCTTCAACGACACGATCCGCAACAACCTCCTGCTTGGACGCCACGACGCCAGCCACGCCGAGGTCGAACAGTCCGCCCGGGACGCCTTCGTCCACGACTTCATCGCCAGCCTGCCGCAAGGCTACGACACCATCGTTGGCGAACGCGGCGCCACCCTCTCAGGCGGCCAACGCCAGCGCCTCGCCGTCGCCCGCGCCTTCCTGCGCAACGCCCCGCTCCTCATCCTCGACGAGGCCACCAGCGCGCTCGACAGCGAGAGCGAGGCGGCCATCCAGCAGGCGCTCAAGAAACTCGTCGTCGGCAAGACCGTGCTGATCATCGCCCACCGGTTCAGCACCATCCGCGACGCCACCATGATCCTGGTTTTCCAAGAGGGCCGGATCATCGCCAAAGGAGACCATGCCCGGCTCCATGCGGAAAACCCGCTCTACCGCGCACTCTACGACCAGCAAAACGTTGCCTCCGGCTAAGCCGGGCACATCAACCGCCGCCTTTCCGCTGCATGGACGCCGCCACCCTGGCCGAGATCAACTCTCTTGAAAGCGCGCTTGGCGCGAGCCTGCCGCATCCACCGGGACTGGATGCCCGCAGGCACGCCTTGCTCGCGCGCCACATCGGGTTCGTCCCGCGCAGGCCGCTGCCGGTTCTCCACGTGGTGGGAGACAGCCATTCGATTTTTTTCGGCGGGACCGAAAATATCCGCTTTCGCAAAGGCCGTCGCATCTGGACGGGATTTTTTCGTGCGCGCTACGTCAGCTCGACCGCAGAGCTGCTGCCCGTTTTCAAGGTGTTCCATGTTGGACCCGCCACCGCATGGCAGGCCGACGAACGCGGCTCGTCCACCTGCGCCCGCGAAAAAATCGACGCCCTGCTCCGCTCGCGCGACATTCCCGCCACCTCACGCATCCTTCTTGTTTTTGGCGAGATAGACTGCCGCTGCCACATCCCCAAGGCGGTCCTCGCGGGACGCAGTGTCGAAACTGCCGTCAACGAAACGGTGGATCGTTTCATGCGGCTCCCGCTACGCCTGAAGGCGGCCGGCCACACCCCGTCCGTCTGGTTGCCCTCGCTGACACCCGTTTTGGAAGGCACCGAAAACCCTGAAGACATCCAGGCGTTGCCCGTCATCGGCCCGCAGGCCCTGCGGGATGAAATCACCCGCGCCTATTGCGCGCGACTCTCCGATGCCTGCAATCTTGCAGGCATTCGCTCAACCGGCGTGACCGCACCAGTCGACGGACCGACATCCGCCTGTTTTATAGACGGTCATCACCTCTCACAGCATATGATGCCGGCGGCTCTCGCCGCGCTCATTGAAGCAGGCATTCTGCCGCTTGCGTCTACAGCCAAGCCAAGTCCACTCTGAGGTTTTTAAATGCCAGTCCCTTCGCCTTTTTCTTCGCCAGTCAACATACTCTGCATCAAGTGGGGCACCCGCTACGGACCGCACTATGTAAACACTCTGCTCGCCGGGGTGAAACGCCACTTGCGCCGCCCGTTTCTCTTTCACTGCTGCACCGAAAACGCGACCGGCCTCGACCCCGAAGTTCGCATCATCCCCTTCCCCGCCGACCCGGGACTCAAGCGCGGCTGGCCCGATGTTCTGGTAAAACTCATGGTCACTCAGGACGGCTTCGGCGGCCTGACCGGCCCCACGCTCTTCCTCGATCTCGACGTCGCCATCATGGACGACATCGGCTGCTTCTTCGATTATCACCCCGGCAAAAACTGCATCATCCACAACTGGGTGAAGGCTCGCAAAGAACTCCTCGGCCAGCGCCCCCACGTCGGCAACTCCTCGATCTTCCGCTTCGAAGCGGGTGCCTCGAATTACATCTACGAAACATTCCTTCGCGAAATCCACCGCGCCGAGGATCGCACCGTCTTCAACACCGAGCAGGCCTTCCTCACCTATGCGATGAAGGAAGTCCACTGGTGGCCCGACGAATGGGCGCGCAGCTACAAACGCCACTGCCGCCCCCGCTTCCCCTTCAACCTGCTCGCCACGCCGAAGCCTCCGAAAGGCTGCCGCATCCTCGTGTTTCACGGCCGGCCCGATCCCGACGAGGCCATCCGCGGCTTCCGCGGCGCCAAGATTCATCATCACATGAAGTCCGCGCCGTGGATCGCCGACCACTGGAAGGAATGAGCACGCAGGCATCATGTCCTCATCCGTTTTGGGATCTGGTCGCCGGGGTTTACGTCATCAACCTCGACCAACGCGCCGATCGCTGGGAGAAAATCCAGCACGATGTCAGCAGCCTCATCCCTGCGGATAAAATCACGCGCTCCCCCGCCGTGCTCGGCCGCGAACTGCCCGGCTACGGCCAGCGCCCTTGGTTTCACGGCCGCTCCCGCGACAAAACCTGGGCAGCCCGCGGCGGTTGCACCCTTGCCCACCGGCGGGCGCTCGAACTCGGTGCCAGCCAATCCGACCGGCCGATCCTGATCCTCGAGGACGATATTTTTTTCACTCCGGAAACTGCCTCCGTGCTGCCCAAGCTCGGCGAATGGCTGCGCGACCACTCCGGCGAATGGGACATCTGCTACCTCGGCTACACCGACCCGGCCGGACCCACTCGCCAACTGGCCGATCTTCCCGCCGGTTACAGCCTGCACGAGGTTTTCGGCTGCAACTGCGCCCACGCTTACGTGGTCAACCCACGCGTTCGCGCCGATCTCCTCTCACGACTTCCCCGCACCGACACCATCTGGTCCTGGCTCTCGCGCAACCGGGCGGTCGACCGCTGGTATTTGCGCACCCTCGGCCGGCGCTTTCGCGTTGTTGCGCTGTCTCCCTGCCTTGTTCGGCAGGACTCGGGCTTCTCCGATATCGTCGGCCGGAAAACCGACTATCAGGAATCAGGCCGCCACCAAGTCACCATCCCCTCCTGTTCCCCTGGTCCCGTAGCCTTCGGTCTCCTTCGCGGACTGCGCACGTTGTGCTCTCGACTGAGCGGGGTTTATGACTGGTTCAGAAGCTGCGCCAAACGTCTGCGCGGTTTTTAATCCCTGCGACATGCCCTCCTCATCCCCTGAAATCCGGGTCAAATTCCTGACTAAAAATAGTGAGGCCGACGTCACTTCGGTCTGGAGATGCTACCTGCCCGGAGGCAATCCCCTCGTCGGTCGTTGTCGCTTTATTTTTGACCGCAACGTCCGTGACTACGACTGGCTGCTGGTTTACGACGACCTTCCCTCCATCGGCGGCGAACGCTTCAGCCAATCGGAGGAAGTCCTCGCATGCCCCCGTGCCCGCACCGTGCTGCTGACCAGCGAACCCTCCAGCATCAAAATCTACGGCCGCGGTTTTCTCGCCCAATTCGGCTGGGTGCTTACGAGCCAGGAGCCATGTATCATTGACCACCCCGGAGCCATTCGCGAACAACCCGGCCTGGTGCGCTTCTACGAAGGCGACCACGATGTCATCGCCGCCCGCGAGCCTTCCAACAAAACTGCCCTCATCTCCACCGTGTGCTCCTCGAAGCAGCAGCGGCACACGTTGCACCGCGCACGCTACGTCTTCACCCAGCGACTCAAGGCCGTGATGCCCAAACTGGAGATTTTCGGACACGGCGTGCGCCCCATTAAACAAAAAAACGAGGCTCTCGATTCCTTCCGTTATCACGTGGCCATCGAAAACCACGTGGCACCCCATCACTGGACCGAAAAACTCTCCGACTCGTTTCTCGGACTCTGCCTGCCGTTTTATCACGGCTGCCCCAACGTGGACGACTACTTCCCCCCCGGCAGCGTCATCCCGATCAACATCCACGATTTTGACGGTGCTGTGCGCATCATCAAGGACGCCGTTTCCTCCGGCCAATACGAACGCCGGCTCTCCCTCATCCGCGAGGCCCGCCGCCGTGTCCTCGAAGAACACGGCACCTTTCCCCGCCTCGCCCGCCTCATCGAAGACAGGGCCGCCCTGCCTGCGCCCCACTCAACGTCACCCGAGACCATTCAGAGCCGCCACGCTTGGCGACACGCCAGCGTCGGTAACACCCTCGCCTTCGCCGCAGAGCGCGCGCGGATTACGCTGGCCCGTCTGGCAACCCATCGCCCATAAACAGTTTTCCCATGGCCTTTTTCCGCCACCTTCTCAAATACCCCTTCGGCAACCGTCCCGGCCAATACCTCCTGCGCAAACAGGTGAAGCTCTGCCACTGGCTCATGGGCATCGGCTCCGGCACCGATGTTGAGGACAGCGGCGAGGCGTCCGTCATCCGCAAACTCATCCGCGACAACCGGCGCGACCTCGTCGTCTTCGACGTGGGTGCCAACAAGGGCCAGTTCCTCAACTTCACCGCCTCGCGCCTCGGCGACCACCTGCGCGAAATCCACTCCTTCGAGCCCGCTGCGGTGACCTATCAAACGCTCACGAAAAACGCTCCCAAGCAGGCCAACGTCCGCCTCAACCACTTCGGCCTTTCCGCCGAGCCCGGCACCGCGCGCCTCTTCTACGACAAGGAGAACTCCGGCCTCGCCTCGCTCACCAAACGCGACCTCTCGTTCCGCAACATCAGTTTCGAACGCGAGGAATCCATCACCCTCTCGACCGTCGACGCCTATTGCACCGAACACGGCATCACCCGCATCAACTGGCTCAAGATGGACGTCGAGGGCCACGAGCTCGACGTGCTGCGCGGTGCCACCGGGATCTTCGCCCGCCAAGGCGTGGACATGGTCACCTTCGAGTTCGGCGGCTGCAACATCGACACCCGCAGCTACCTCCGCGACTTCTACAATTTCTTCAAGGCGCAGGGCATGGACCTCTACCGCATCACCCCCAGCGGCTATTTCCATCCCCTCCGGCGTTACCGAGAGACCGAGGAACAATTCACCACGGTCAATTACGTCGCCTTCCGCAGCAAAGCCTGAGCGGCCGCGTCCGATCCCAGCGCGCTCAGCGCTTTTTCAGACGATAAAGCCAGCCGCTAAGCGGACGAAACGCCTTCTCCGCACGGATCGTCACCCGTTCCGCCGGTTCTTCGCGGTGAAAGCGCTCCACCCACTGCGCAAAACGCACGAAGGGGTTGTAAACGTCCAGCACCTGCTCGCGTGCCACCCGCACCGCCTCGACCTCCGCCGGACTGCGTGGCGCGGCGAGCATCCGCTCGATCAACGCAACCGCGCCGTCCACGTCGTCCATGTCGAGCGCCCGGAATGACTCGGTTGAAAAGTAATCCCCCAGATTCTTGCACCCCACATAAAGCGGAAACGCCCACCCGAGATAGGCGTCGGTGAGCTTCTCCGTCCAGTAATGCGGACTCTGGCTGTTCTCCAGCACCAGATGAAACCGGTAAGGTTCCACCGCCTCCATCTTGTCGTCCACCGGCGTGAATCCTTTCCCAAAATGCACGAGCTTGTCGCCAAGCCGCGCCTTCAACGCATGCAGAAATTCCAGACGCCGCCGCTGCCCGACCGTGCTCGCGGTGTTCGAGCAGACCACCGACACGCGGTTGATTTTTTCGGGCGCCGCCAGCTGCTTCAGGTGATCGTAGCCGAACACGTAGCCGTATTTTTTCCAACTCAGCCCCACCATCCAGAACAGCCCCAGCGCATCGATCACCAGCCCCGGATGCCGCGAACCCGCATGCGTGTCCACCACGTGCGCAAACTGACGGTAAAACGCCATCGGATAACATTTCTTGGCCGGCGGTTCCCCGGCGATGAACAGCGTGTTGGCCGGCGCCACCAACGCGGTTTCACGCGGCTTCGCGTTCCCGAACACGATCCAATAATCGCAGGGCGTGTCCTCCGGCGGATGCACCTCGAACCGGCAACGCCCCACCTTCATGCTCCGCCCCGGCGTGAACCACTCCAGGCCGCCCACCTCAAAGCCGATGGTCACGCGCACCCGAAATTCGCGAGTCGCATCGGTGCTCGGGGAAACCGCGTGACTCATGCCGGACGGGTGAAGCGGAACAGACCGCAGCCAAACTCCAGGGTATCGGCGCTTTCCAGCGGCACCTGCTCGCGCCACGCGGTCGAAAGACCGTCGTTGATCAGCGAAAACTCCTCCAGCTTCAGCTCGGGCATCGCCGCGATGATCTGCTTAGGCGAAAACACACGGTGCGCATGAAACACCACGCGCGAACGCCCGCACGGCGTTCCCAGCAACAATTGCCCGCCCGGCTTGAGCACGCGCTGCAATTCGCCGAGGCCCTTGAGCCAGCCGTCCGGGTCCATCGGATCGCCATAACGACCAAGACCGATGTGCTCAATCACATGCAGGCAGCTCAGGCTTTCCAGCGAACGGTCCACAAACGGCAGCGCGCACACGCTACCCTGCACGCCGACGAGGTTTGGCACCGCCGTCTCGATCGCGCGGATGTCCACATACTTCACCGGACAAAAACTGGCGACGTGCGCCACAAAGCCGTCCACCCGGCTGCCCACATCCACATGCCCAGCCGCAGCATGCTTGAAAACCCGCTGGGCCGCCCAGATGTCCTGGAGAAAATAATGCCCCTTAGCCGAGCCCGCCGCATCGTAGCGGTCGTCGAGACAGGGCTTCAAATCGCCAAAGTTGGCCCGCCAATCCGCCGACGCCGATTGCTGCCACTGACGGTAGCTGCTCAGGAACCAGCTGACATCCCGCGGGCGCACCAGTAAGCGGCCGGCCAGTTTGAAAGCGTTACGAAGGGGTCGCAGGGGACTCATGAAGCACTCCTTTCAAGCGAATTGGACAGCAGGCGCCAGCCTGAAGCGGGCTTGATCGGCCAACCTGGTTCCGTCGGCCCGAATACCTTGCGCCCCGCGTCAGGCCGCCCCAGCCACGCCCCCCACCAACTGAACGAACTATTCGCGACGATGGCGTGCCGACACTGCGTCATCAGCCAGAGATCCGCCAGTTCGTCTCCTGAATTGTGATCAACACTACGCACCTCGCTATCACCGAAATTCAACGTCGCGCGCGGCCACTCCAGATCGTCGCCAAAAAGATAAAAACGCGGGTTGCGGACGTCGCGCTGCACCGCGTCGATGGCCGCCTGATAATAAGCCGCCTCCAGCCTCAGGTTGTAACGCACTCGGCGCACGTGCAGGAAAACCGCCTCGCCCGCCGCCATCTCCCGACCGAGTTCGCGGTTGCGCGCATCCGCCGGCTCCGGCGGCGCGAGTTCGCGGCGAATCCCGTCGGCCTGGTCGTAAAAATACGCCTCGTCCTGCCAGTAACCTAGCAACGTCACCCGCTCCCGCATCGGCTGCAACACGGTCAACTGACGCGCATCCATGTGATGCCGCTCCGCCAAATACCCCCGCTGGTTACGCGGCAGCAATTTATTGAGCGCCCGGATCACTTTATGACGCGGATGCTTCAAAGTTGGCGCCACCCGCCAGTCCTCCGGCATGGACTCGGCCGTAATGAGAAATCGATCCAGCCGGTAGCTGCGACCGTAGGTGTCCGCTTTGTAGCCGCGTTTCACGTCAAGATACAGCTGGCGTCCAGTGCGCAACGCCAAGGCGCGGGCCGCAGCGTAGATAAACATCTGGTTGCCCAGTCCGCCCTTCATGATGGCGATGATCGCTGAAGCCCGCGTGAGGCTCATGGCATTGGATTCAATTTTCCGCTTCCGGCGTTCAAGTTTTATCAAGAATCACGCAATCGCTTTTCTCGACACAATCGTCCCGATTTCGATTTCCGGATTTATCGTTATGTTTTTCACATCGAGTTCACCGGGAAAAGCTTCTTTGGAGTCGGTAAACACCTGCCCGTCCCGGCGGAGATAGGTGATTTCCAGAAGCTTTGGCACCTTGAGGCCGCATAGCTCGCGGACAGGACCGGCATTATTCGCATGCAGGTGAACTGGCGCAAACCATCGGTGCAAGGTTCGCAGAACACTTAAGTTTCTTAGCCGCCGTGCCCGCTGGGCTGGTCTCCCCAAAGGATTGTGTATCTCGATGCAAATTTGCCTGAATCGGCGCAGCACTTCATCAGGCATCTGGGCGAATGCGTCCCACTCGTAACCGTCGATGTCTATCTTCAAAATCAGATCCCCGGCATGCCCGGCCATTTCGTCCGAAAGAATGTCACCGATGGTCTTGAGACGTAGCGCGGGATCGGCTTTTCCGGCGATGCCCCATCGGTGAAAATGCAGCCTAGGATTGACCGCACATTCGGCAGGCGGATCGACCGTATGGTCATATTGGTAAATTTCCACACCTCGTTGCGTCATCTCCACATCCCACGAGATATCACTTCCTATCCCCAGCGACAGGGCAGCTCGAATATCCGTGAAATCGTCAACCATCACATAACCGCCATCTCCGGTGCGATTACCTAGACGCAACTTGCGCAGATTTTCGCACGTTTGCGGTCTGATAACGTCATAAAGTTCATGGACATCACAAGCCCGACCGCCGGTAACCAAAAATCGAATCGTGTCGTATAAACTCATTATATTAGAGAGCGTGGCGATTTGCGTAAGCCTTTATTAGGAAATGGGTCACAAACGATCAAGCTTTTACGTATTTTTGCGGACGCAAGGCCACCGGCACTGCGTTACGCGTGTCGATTAACGGCATCGGGTAGGCGCTGAAATCAAACTCGCGATAGGCCGCGTGTCCGGTCGAAACCACGATCAGGTCGTAGTCCGGAGTGATCGCTGCGACCGACTTGCGGCCGGCGTAAACCGCGTGTTCGCGCGTCATCGGCACCACGGGCACAAACGGATCGTGATACTCGACCTTCGCACCCAACGCCTCGAACTTCTCGATAAGCTTGTAGCTGGGCGACTCGCGGTCGTCGTCCACGTTGGCCTTGTAGGCCAGTCCGAGAATAAGCACGCGGGCGTTTTTAACCGCCTTGCCGTCGTCGTTCAGCGCCTCGAATGCCACCTTCACCACATAGTCCGGCATGGCGGTGTTGATCTCACCCGCCAGCTCGATAAACCGCGTGTGCTGGCCGAACTCGCGGGCCTTCCACGTGAGATAAAAGGGGTCGATCGGAATGCAGTGTCCTCCGAGTCCTGGCCCCGGATAAAACGGCATGAAGCCGAAGGGCTTCGTCTTTGCCGCTTCAATGACCTCCCAGATGTCGATGCCCATCGCCGCGTAAACGATCTTAAGCTCGTTCACCAAGGCGATGTTCACCGAGCGAAAAATGTTCTCCAAAAGCTTCGTCGCCTCGGCCACGCGGCACGAACTCACCGGCACGAGTTTTTGAATCGCAATTCCGTAGAGCGCCATGGCCTTGTCGAGACAGGCGGGCGTAAGCCCGCCGACAACCTTTGGAATGATCGCAACCTTGCTGTCGGGATTACCCGGGTCTTCGCGTTCGGGGGAAAATGCTAGGTGAAAATCGACGCCAGCCTTCAGGCCGGAGCCTTCTTCCAACACCGCGCGCAACTCGCCATCCGTTGTGCCGGGATACGTGGTGGATTCGAGCACCACGAGGACACCCTTGGAAAGATGGGGAGCAATCGCCCGCCCCGTATCGAGCACGTAACTAAGGTCAGGCTCGCGATAGGTATTGAGCGGCGTGGGCACGCACAAGATCACCGCATCGACCTCGCGCACGCGGGAAAAATCCGCCGAGGCTTCCAGCTTGCCGCCCGTCCGCGCCGCTGCGATCGCCTCGGCGCCAACATGCTTGATGTAACTGCGCCCGGCGTTGATCGCGTCCACCTTGCGCTGGTCAATGTCGAGGCCAAGCACGCGCCCGCCTGAACGGACGAACTGCAAGGCAAGTGGCAGCCCGACATAACCAAGGCCGACAATGGCGATATTTTTCATGCTAATAAGTAATTACTCCAACCCATCTGGCCGCCAAATGTAAGCGAAATTATTTCTTTGGAATCAGTTCTTGGTAAACCTTCAACGTCGCCGCACACATCGCGTTTTTCGTGAACGGTTCTCCCACCAAGCCAGGAACCGCCTTCGTTTTCAGAATCGAAGCCGTTGCCCTAACGAGACCGGTCACATCCCGCAACGGCACCGCGCCCTCGGGGAAAAGCTCGCGTAACTGCTCCGCCACCCCCCCGTGATCATAACCGACCACGGGCTTTCCGATGGCGAACGCTTCCAGCGTCGTCCGCCCAAACGACTCCGGCTGCACCGAAAGGCAATAGACGATATCCGACACCGCCATGATCTCGCGGATGTCCGCCCGATGCCCGAGAAACGTCACGTCCCCCTTGAGCCCCAGACGATCAACCACCTCATGCAACTCACCCATATACGCCTTTTTTTTAGGATGCGTATCACCGACCACGAGACCGTGAACCGCCATGCCGACGGCCTTCAAACCAGACACCATGCCAAAAAAATCCTCGTGGCCCTTGAGCCGAGTGATCCGCCCCGGCAACAACAACACCGCCTTGCCTGACAACTGCGGCAAAGCCTCCCTCCAAGTTTTCAGCCACGCGGCGTGAGGCGTGAAACCTCGCGGCAACTCCGCCAGTTCGACACCACGCGGAATCACACGGATCACCGACTCGGGCGTCTTGGGGTAATTCGCCGTGATATAGTCACGGATGCAGTGCGACACCGCGATGACGCACTCGCCCCGAGCCATGATGGCAGAGTAGCCGTTGATCGAATAAAACCCGTGCACCGTCGTGACAAAATGAGGACGCACTTTCGCATCCATGCCGCGCAACGCCAGCCAGGCGATCCACGCCGGCACCCGCGAACGCGCATGCACGATATCGGGCTTTTCTTTCTCAAAGACCATCCTGAGCTCTCTTGCTTGCAGCAGCGAAAACAGACTCTTGCGATGCACTGGCAAGGCAATGTGCCGCGAACCCTCCGCTTCGAGAGCAGTCACGAGCCTCCCCCCGTTGGAAACCACCAGCGATGCATGGCCTGCATCCACCAGCGCGCTAGCTATCTCCAGCGTGCCACGCTCCACGCCGCCGGCATTCAACTCGGGAAGTATCTGCAGGATTTTCATGGGACGTCAGGAAACAAACAGCTCAAGATTTCATCCGCGCAACGCCCGGCTTCGTGCAACGGCTCCGCCGTGGCCGGCAGACTTCGCGTCACCGACCACTCAGCATAACGCGTCGCATACCCCGCCGCGACCACGTCTTCGATGGCACGCACCATGCGATCATCCTGTCGCTTCGGAGGCAGCGGCAGCAACCCCACCCGCGCGCGCGCGGTGATCGCCTCGAAAACCATCGAGGTGCTGTCATCGGTCACCCACACCTCCTGCGCCCCCATAAGCGTCGCCGGCAGCCAGCTCGGCGTGGTCTTCTCGTGCGGCACGATCTCGACCGGAAGACCCAGCGCCTCCACCTCGCGTAAAAACCTTTCGGGCGTGCGCCTCGAGTTGGCCACGGTCCAGGCAAGCCCCGGCCGCGAACTCACGATTTCTTTGATTGCCGCGATCAACGGCGCCCCGGACCAGTCGTGATGCTTGGAAGGCCCGCCAATCAAAATAACGGCCGTGTCTGTCTTCGGTGAAATCATCTCAGGCAGACGATTGAGGGCGCCTCGTGTGGCCACGACGCGTCCGACTCCTTTTCCTCCGCGCAAGTCGTGCCTTGGAACCATGCAGAGGTCGAAAAGCCACATCGGCAGCGACGGTTTCATGATCACCACCGACTTCGCATGAAACCACCGCGCCGCCAGCAGCAACGGCAAATTTGTCCGGTGACCGGCCGAGATCACGAGTTGCGGTTTGGGCTGACCGACGCCGATCTGGCGGGCCTGTGCGACCCGTGCTAAAAACCCCCGCTTCAAATCAAGCCGCACACACTGCACGTCGGCGCCGGTGCGCCGGCGCAACGCCTCCGCCAGCCCAAAACTCTGGTTTTCGTGTCCGGGGCGTCCGTCGGATAAAATCCGTATATCTGTGAGTTTTGTTTTCACGGATTGCCCTCGGGAATCGTGGCGACCTGCATACCCATGCCTCGGCACACCGCTACCACTTTGTCGGGACCATGAGGGGCATAAACAAAATCAAGCGGCAGTGCGCTCGCGTGATCAATGCGGTGGATTTCGTCGGCGATTATCTTGCGCCGATTCAAGACCGGGCGCACGTGCACGCAGGCGTCCGCCGCCAGCCACGCGGGACGCGGCGTTCCGGCAGCAAGAGAGTATTCGTAGGCAAAGTTGTCCGGCTCGGCTTGCTTGAGCGGCGGCACCTCGCCGGCGTCCTCGGCCAGCCAAACCAGACAACGGCGATTCTTGTGGGCGCGCAGCATAGCGATGCCTCCCTTGGGAACCCTTCCCGGAGCATACTGGGGCTGGTCCGAACTCACTTTCCAACGGTCCTGAAGCCAAAACACATCGGACGGGCTTTCTCGCATGACGGTTTCGAGCAGCTTCATGCAATTTTCCGTGGTCGGCTCGTCCAGCAGCGGATGAAACTTGATAAGCCAGCGCCCCGGAGCCTGCGTCTTAACGGAAACGCCGAATACCTGCGCACCCGTGCGACGGGCCAGCACCGCCGGCAGCGGTGTGCAGGCGGTCAAACGCCCGAAAAACGGCACGATCTCGCCTATGCCTATGGCCCGCTGATCGCTGACGATTCCCAGCACAGAACCCGCTCGCAAAAATGAGGCGAACGCGAGAGGGTTGCTGTTTTTTTCAAAAAGTTTCAGCCCCATGCGCTGGCGCGTGGCCACCATGCGGACGTCGAGATAGGGGTTGCTCAGGCGGCGGTAAATATCGCCGGCCTGCACGCCCGGCGACATGATCTGCGGGAATTTCTGGGCGAGCGCCTCCCAATTTCCCATGTGTGCAAGCACGCCGATGACACCTTTGCCCGTGGACATCGCGTTGGTCAGCAGCTCGGCGTTTTCTATCTCGACCGCGCGGTTCAATGCCTCCGGCGGGAGCGAGGCGGTGCAAAGCGAGGCGATGAGATTGGCGCCGGCGCGGCGAAAAACCTCTTCCGCCAGCGACTCCAGCTCAGCCGGTGATTTTTCGCCGGCGAAGGCGATCCGCAGGTTGCGCTCTACAATGCGCCGATGCTTGGAAGAAAGCAGACGCATGAGCAGGCCAACCCGTTCCCCGACCAAACACGCCTCGCGGGGCGTCAGCAGTCCGATCAACTTCTCGACCGCCAGATAAAGTCCATATTCCAGCCGCCATCGCAGTCGGCGGGTGAAAGTCGGAGGGGTGCGGCTCATAATGAAAAGAGACAGGGACGCGCCCTAGGGTTGTGCGAAGTGAATGGATCGACCGTCATGCGTAAAGGCCCAACCTGCCCTGCCCGATTCCGCTCCGCAAGCTCCCTAACCGTCACTTCACGCCTCACAATGCTTGCAGTCCAGCCCGCTTTCACGCCCTTTTCAGTGTCAACCCATGCCGCTTCTGAAGGTCACCGACCTCCGCACCCACTTCCACACCCGCAACGGTGTGTATCGCGCGGTTGACGGAATCAGCTTCCAACTCGAGCGCGGTGAAACCCTCGGTATCGTCGGCGAATCCGGTTCGGGCAAATCCGTCACCGGTTATTCGCTCATGGGACTCGTCCCCCAGCCGCCGGGCCGCATCGAAGGCGGCACCGCGATTTTTGACGGCGTGAACTTGCTGCATTCTCCGCCCGCCACGCTGCGCGCCATCCGGGGCAAACGCATCAGCATGATTTTTCAGGATCCGATGACCTCGCTCAACCCCTACCTGCGGATAGGCGATCAACTCATCGAACCCCTGCTCATCCACGAAAAAATCTCCAAACCCGACGCTCTCAAACGCACCCTCGCGATGCTTGAGGCGGTCGGCATCAACGACGCACAGGCGCGCCTGCGCAGCTACCCGCACGAGTTTTCCGGCGGCATGCGCCAGCGTGTGATGATCGCCATGTCCCTCATCACGAAACCGGAACTGCTCATCGCCGACGAACCCACCACCGCGCTCGACGTCACCGTGCAGGCGCAGATCCTAGAGCTTATCAAAAAAATGCAGCGCGAGCTGGGCATGGCCGTGATCTTTATCACCCACGATCTGGGCGTGGTCGCCGGCCTGTGCGACCGCGTGCTCGTGATGTATGCCGGCCGCGTGGTCGAGTCGGCCGCCACCCGCACGCTTTTTCACCATCCCAGGCATCCCTACACCCTCGCGCTGCAACGTTCTATTCCCTCCACCCAGCCTAAAGGCTCCGAACTTTTCACCATCCCAGGCATGCCCCCCGATGTGTCCAAACCGATTCCCGGATGCGCCTTCGCGCCGCGCTGCGCACATGCCAACGAATTCTGCGCCACGCTTGATCCCAAGCTAGTCACCATTGCCAACGACCACGAACAAGCCTGCCTGCGCGTTCAGGCCAGCGAGATCTGATGCCTGCCGCCATGCCTGAACCCATTCTAGAGCTTAAGGACATCAAGACCCATTTCCCTATCCACCGGGGCTTCTTGTTTCGCAAACAAGTCGGCACGGTGAAAGCCGTCGACGGCGTTTCCCTCAGCCTCAGGCGCGGCGAAGTGTTGGGGCTTGTCGGTGAATCCGGCTGCGGAAAGTCTACCTTGGCGCGCACCATCATGCAGCTTGTCCCGACCACCGGGGGCGCCGTGCTGCTCGAAGGCAAAAATCTCACCCAAGGTTCTTCCGCATCCGTTCAAGACATTCGGCGTGACCTGCAGATGGTTTTCCAAGACCCCTACGCATCGTTGAATCCACGCATGACTGTTTTCGCCACGCTCTCCGAGCCGTTGCTCGTGCACAAGGTGTGTCCGCCCGGCGAGGTTGTTGCAAGAGTCGGCCAACTCATGGAACTCGTCGGCCTCGCGCCGCGTTTCATGGAGAAATACCCGCATGAGTTTTCCGGCGGACAGCGCCAGCGCATCGCCATCGCCCGCGCGCTCGCCCTGCAGCCCAAGGTCATCGTCGCCGACGAACCCGTCTCCGCCCTCGACGTCTCGATCCAGGCACAAATTCTGAATCTCCTCGCCGACCTCGTCCGCAAGATGGGACTGAGCCTCGTCTTCATCGCGCACGATCTCTCGGTCGTGAAACACATCTCCGACCGCGTGGCCGTCATGTATCTGGGGAAAATCGTCGAACTCGGTTCCGCCACCGACGTCATCGATCACCCGCAGCATCCCTACACCCGCGCACTCGTCAGCGCCATCCCCGTGCCAGACCCCGACGTGGAGCGCGTTCGTCAGCGTATCGTGCTCGCCGGCGATCCTCCGTCGCCGATCAACCCGCCCTTCGGTTGCGCCTTCCACACGCGCTGTGCTTTTGCTCAAGAACAGTGCAAAACAGGGATGATTCCCCTTAAATCGTTCTTGAACCGAGAGGTGGCCTGTGTGCGTATGGGGGAAATTTAAACTCACGAATGAATCCTGCCAAAACCTGCGCCTGGGGAGAGTTCAAACCGATCGGGAACGCAGCTCTGCTACGACTAGCCGTGCGCGCAGGGATTTCCTGCGGCGTTTTCCACAAATGGATAAAACGTAATTGGCTCAAACGCTTTGGTGGAGCCCCCGTCGACATCGATTACTACGGTCTGAAAATGCGTCTGATCCCGGACCGTAACATCACTGACCAAAAGCTACTCCTCCGTTCAGGCCTTAGAGATAAAGCTGAGCTCAATTTTATCGACCGCCATGTCCCCGCGAAAGGCGTGTTTCTCGATATCGGAGCCAACATCGGCTACTACAGTCTGTCCGCCGCCAAGCTCGGCTTTGGCCGCATCATCGCGATAGAGCCAAACCCCCTCCTGGTGCCGCGCATCCACTTCAACGCCTCGGCCAACAACCTCGATGAACGGCTTCGTCTCTTCCCCGTGGCCGTCTCGGACAAACCCGGCGAATTGTTTTTGCACAGCCCGGGCGACATGGGCAGCGGCGTCGTCTCCACCACTTCATCCGAGGGTGATGTTGCCGTGAAGGTGGACACCCTGGTAAACATTTTAAACGATGCCGGCGTCTCACGGGTTGACGCTTTCAAAATCGACGTCGAGGGACACGAGGACAAGGCCCTGCTCCCCTGGTTCCGCAGCCTGCCCGACGACAAGCTTCCCACCGCAGGAATTCTCGAATTTGTCCACCAGTCGCACTGGAAAGAAGACGTCATCGCCTACCTGCTTGGGCGCGGCTATAAAATCGGCATGAAGACACGCTCCAACGTCATCGTTGTGCGCGGCTAGCCGAGCAGCTTCGTCTGCCGGATCGCCTCGTAGCAGGCGATGCCCGCCGCCGTGCTTAGATTAAGCGAGCGCAGCTCGTGGTCCGCATGGGGGATCGTCACGCTCCTCTCCGCGCCAAACTCGGCGTGCAGCCACTCCGGAGCACCATGCCCTTCGTTGCCAAAGACCAACCCGTCGCCGTCGGCAAACTCGACTTTCCAATAACTCCGCGTCGTTTTCGTCGTGAAAAGCCATAGCCGCTCAGGCCTTGCCTCGCTCGCCTTGAACGCCTTCCAGTCTGCGTGATGATGCACGTCGAGCGCATGCCAGTAGTCCATGCCCGCCCGCTTGAGATGCTTGTCGGTAATCTCAAAACCCAGCGGATGCACAAGGTGCAACCGCGACTTCGTCAGCGCACACATTCGACCGATGTTACCGGTATTTTGAGGTATCTCGGGCTGAAACAAAACGATGTGAAGCATTGCAATATCACCACGTCACGACAGCTCTGCCGCCATGGCAAACTTTCATGGGCCTAAGAGCTTTACTGTTTACGAATCACCGGTCTGATTTTAGTCTGAGCTCGTGGAAACAGTCGGCGCGCAATCTATAGTGATCGTGGACGATGAGAAATCGTTCACCGATATGATCGGTAATCTACTGCAAGAACACTTTGCCGTTCCTGTGCATACCTTTACGCGTCCCGAGGATGCCCTAGTGAAAATCGTGTCTCTGCGGCCTGGCATCATCATCACCGATTATTATATGCCGGGGATGAACGGCCTGGAATTCATCCGTGCCGCGAACGCAGCATCCCCCGCCACCCCATTCGTAATCATCACCGGCCACTCCTTCAATCTGGACGACCACAGTCATGACGACGGTTTGAAAAACGTCATGGAGGTAATTTCAAAACCATTCCGCTGGCAGCAACTGGCGGAGACGATCCGAAGTCACTGGCGCGGAGAGAATCCTCCGGCTCTCCGCGTTACCTGAGGCCTATTCAACCACCATTCCCGCGTTGTCGGCCGCAAGCACGCGAACGGCGCTGCGAAGCCCCACCTCGCCAAAAGCCGCCTTCATCGTCGCTGCGACCGTTTCCGCGGCCAATCGGGGGGCAATGCAGAGCACCGTGGAACCGCTGCCGCTGAGCCAGCCGGTGTAAGCGCCTGCGGCGACACCCGCCTCGATCGCCGCACGTCCCCCGGGGATTTTCGGCAGACGGTAGGGCTCGTGCATGAAATCCGCCACCGAACCGCGCAGCCGCTCGTAATCACCCGCGATCATCGCCGCCACCAGATAGGCGGAGCTGTTTATACTCTTCACCGCGTCGAAATAAGGCAGCGTCGCCGGCAGCACGCCGCGCGATTCTTTGGTCAGCATCTCGACTTCGGGCGAAGCCGCGACAAAGGCCAGAGTCGCTGGCAGCTCGATGCGCACCGTATCGACGTAGGCGTTGGTCGTCGCATCGCAACGCGCCACGCAGAAGCCCCCGAGGATGCCGGCCGCCGCATTATCCGGATGGCCCTCAAGCGCGGTGGCGATGGCCACAAGCTGATGACGCGAAAGATTCGCGCCCGAGAGCGCGTTCAACCCTCCCAGCACGCCGCCGATCACCGTGACGCTGGATCCAAGCCCGCGCGCCGGCGGCACTTCGCCGCGTATCTGATAGGAAAACCCAAAGGGCGCTTTGCGGGCCGCCGCGAAGAACGCCGACGCCGTCGCCTCAACCATCGCCTGCGCGCGACCATCCGCCGGGGAAACCGGCTGCGCCGCTACATCGTCGGTTCGCGTCAGCGTGACGTGGTTGTAGATCTGCAAGGCTAGGCCAAGTGTGTCGAAACCGGCACCGCAGTTGGAAGTGCTGCCGGGCACTCGGACGGTAACGGCGGAAAGAAGTTTACTCATGGGGTGCGGCGGAATTTAAGAGCCTGTTTGACTTCCAGCATCTCGGCCTTTTTGCGCAAGTCCGCACGTTTGTCGTGCTGTTGTTTGCCGATGCAGAGCGCCACCTCGACCTTCACGAGCGCCCCCTTGAAATACATGCGCAGAGGGACGAGCGTTCGTTCGCCGACCTGCATCGCCTGGGCGATCTTGCGAACCTGATGTTTGTGCAGGAGCAGCTTTCGGATGCGCCGAGCGGCGTGGTTGTTGATGTTGCCGAATTCGTATTCCTCGATGTGCGCGTTGAACAGCCACAGCTCGCCCTTCTCGAATTTACCGAAAGCGTCGCTGATCTGCGCACGCCCTGCTCGGATCGCCTTCACCTCGGTGCCGTGGAGCACGAGACCGGCTTCAAAGCGCTCCTCCACATGAAAATCACGCAGCGCTTTGGCGTTGCGGACCTCCGTGAAACGGACGGCGTCTTTTTTCTTGGCGGACATGGACAGAAGGAGGCGGAAGTCATCGACCTCTGCAACAAGGTATAAAAAAAGTCACTTCGGGCGAAGCGAAGAATTTTCGATGGACGAAACTCGCCATGAAATTCTTGGCTTCGCGCAAAGTGACGCGAAAACGAAAGGGCACGAAGCCCGCGACGGACGCTTATTCGGCGGCGGCTTCTTGATAGGTGATCTTGCCTTCGATGATCTCGCGGAGAGCGATGTCCTCGGGGGAAAGTTTTTCCAAGGATTCGACCAGCGCGCGGCTGCCACGGCGGAGCTGCTTCACGCGGCGCGAAACCACGTTGATGAGCAGATTGGAATCAGGAATGACTTTGTGGGCTTCTTTAAGGTAATCGTCTCTCATGGGAATGCGTGGTCGAGCGTTGGCGTTAAGGGGCGATAGCACAGGGCACCCGTTGGCCGGTCAAGGGTTTATTTGCCACCCGCCGCGCTTGCGAAAATCCGGCCTAGGCGATTCCATGGGGCTTAAATGTTTATCGCTTGGACCACCGTGGCCGACCAAGAAACTGCCGACCGACTGGCCGCCGAGGCCGTCGCGTGTTCGCTCGCCGTCTGCGTGCAGGTCGAAGGGCCTGTCACATCCCACTACCGCTGGAACCGTGCGCAGGAGAAACCCGATGAATTTCGCCTGATGTTCAAAGTGTTACCCAGACAGTTGGCCTCGCTATCGGTCTGGTTGCACGCCCATCACCCCTACGAAACGCCGGAGTGGATCGTTGTGAAGACGGAAGAGGTTGGAGAAAAATACTTGTCATGGGCGGTGCGCTCCCTAGACACATGACCCTTTAACTTCGCGCCAACCCTCGATTTCAAAAGCCATGTCCCAGCATAAAAGCCTCCAAGGTGCCTCCGGCATCGTCATCAAACGCAACGTCCTCAAGCGCTTCGAGCGCGTCGCCATCCTGAAAAAGCGTGGCCAGTGGAAAGAAGGCGACCGCGTCGCCGGCCTCCGCAAAACCAAGCCCGACGTCTAAATCAACCGCGTCCGTCTCTTTCGGGCAGGCAGGGTTTTACCCTCCTGCCCTTTTTTCTGCCCAAAACCACCGTCTCTCTCCCCCTCGCCCATGAAGGAAATGCTCGCCCAGCTCATCGCCTGGTATTCCGACAAACTTGAACAAGGCGGCTATTGGCTCGTCGGCCTGCTTATGGCGGTCGAAAGCTCCATCGTTCCCCTGCCGAGCGAACTCGTCATCCCGCCCGCTGCGCACCTGGCTTACACCAAAGGCACGATGAGCGTGTGGGGAGTAATCGTGGCCGGAACCATCGGGTCGTGGGTCGGTGCCTCGGTAATGTATTGGGCGGCCCGCCTCGCCGGACGCCCGCTGGCCGCGCGCTATGGTCGTTATGTGCTCATCACACCGGAAAAGATCGCTGCGGCGGAGCGCTGGGCCGAAAAATTTGGCTCGTTCGGGATTTTCTTTTCACGCCTCCTGCCGGTCGTGCGCCACCTCATCGGCATTCCGGCGGGCATCGTGCGTTTCCATTTCGGGTTTTATTCGCTCTACACGTTGATCGGCTCGGGCATCTGGTGCGCGGTGCTGGCGTGGCTCGGGATCAAGGCCGGACAGGACGAGGCACTCATGAACGGCGAACTTCACCGCATCACGCTGTGGGTAGTCGCAGCGTTCTTCGTGCTCGGCGCGGTTTACTACGTTTTCGTCCACCGCCACATGAAGGCGGACAAGAAAGCCTGAGCGACTACGCCAGCGCGCCCCAAGGTTTGCACTCGACAGCGCAACCTGTCCGGCCGAATTTCACGACCTAGTTTGCAGGCGTAGCACAATGGATAGTGTAGCGGTCTCCGAAGCCGTCGATCCGGGTTCGACTCCCGGCGCTTGCACCAGTTTTTTTCACAAAAAAGCCCCGCTCCTAAAATGAGCGGGGCTTTTTTATGAAGATTTCCAACCTTTAGATATGGATCGCTTCGCCGAGAGAGGCGGCGGCCGCCTCCATGATCGCCTCGCTGAGCGTCGGATGGGCGTGGATCGTCTGATGGATGTCGTCCACAGTGGCCTCAAGCTCGACCGCGAGTCCATACTCGGCGATCAGCTCGGTGGCCTCGCTGCCGATGATGTGCGCGCCGTAGATCTCGCCAGTCTTGGCGTCGGTGATGACCTTCACGAAACCTTCACTCTCGGCCGAGGCGACGGCCTTGCCCGAGGCGGTGAAGGGAAACTTGCCGACCTTGTAGTCGAGCTTCTTTTCCTTGGCGGCTTTCTCGGTGAGGCCGGTGCTGGACACCTGCGGCTGGCAGTAGGTGCAGCCGGGGAAGTTTTTAACGCGGTGCGGCTTGCCGTGGCCGAACATGCCGTTGACCGCGCTCACCGCCTCGAAGGTGGCGACGTGCGCGAGCCAAGGCGGCCCGATGATGTCGCCGGCAGCGTAGATTCCCTTGATGTTGGTCTGATAGTCGTCGCCGACCTTTACATAGTTGCGGTCGAGCTCGACCTTCACGTTGGGGGAGATCACGCCTTCGATGTTGGGCACCACACCGATGGCGGAAAGAAGCACCTCAGCCTCGACTTCCTGTTTTTTATCGCCGGTCACGAGGTCCACCTTGACCGAGTCTTTGCCGCCGCGGAAATTCTCGCACTTGGTGCCGGTAAGGATGGTGATACCCTGTTTTTCAAGGGCGCGGTGCAGGGTCTTGGAGATTTCCTCGTCTTCGACGGGCAGGATTTGGTCAACCATCTCGACCAGCGTGACCTTGGAACCGAAGGCGTTGTAGAAATACGCAAACTCGACGCCGATGGCGCCTGCGCCGACAACGACAATGGACTTGGGTAGCTTGGTATTGCCGAGCGCCTCACGGGAGGTCATCACACGCACGCCATCGACCGCGAGATCGGGAATCCGGCGCATCTTGCAGCCGGTGGCGATGAGTGTGGACTTCGTTTTGAAAAACTTTCCTTTGTGCTCACCGTCGGTGATTTCGACCATGCCCGGCGCGGTCACGTGGCCCTTGCCGACAAAGTAATCGACCTTGTTTTTCTTAAAGAGGAACTCAATGCCCTTGGCCATTTGGCCGGCCACTCCGCGTGAGCGCTCGACCACCTTGGCGAAGTCGAAGGTGACCTCCTTCACATTGATCCCGAACGTGTCGGCCTTCTTGATCTTGTTGTAAAGTTCGGCGCTCTTCAGGAGAGCCTTGGTTGGAATGCAGCCCCAGTTAAGGCAGGTGCCGCCGGCGCGCTCGAGTTCTATGCAAGCAACCTTTTTACCGAGTTGACCGGCGCGAATGGCGCCCGCGTAGCCCGCAGGGCCGCCGCCGATGACAATGAGATCGTATTCTGTGGTTTCAGCCATGGTGATAAAGGAACCTGAGAGTTGATGAAAGCACAACGGTCACGGGTGCGCCCCGCACGGTCAAATTGAAAACAGCCCGGCTGCCCAAGCTCAGATGTCGATCACATCGTCGCGCTTTGCGGGCGGGCGGGCTCCGGTTCCCGGACCGCCCGGCGGACGCGGACGCCGGCCGATGACCATGCTGATGACGACGTTCGTGACGCTTACGATCAACGCCCCGCCGAGGGCCGACCAAAAGCCATCCACCCGGAATCCTTTGACCATTTCGCCGACCAGCATGAAGAGAAACGCATTGATGAACAACATGCCGAACCCGAGCGAAAGTAGGATGAAAGGCAGGGTGAAGAGCACGAGCAGCGGTTTCAGCACCGCGTTGAACAGACTCAGCAGCACCACCACCGCCGCCAGTGTGCCCACATCGTCGCAGTGGATGCCCATGATCAACTTGGTGGCAAGCGTCACGCCTAGCGCCAGCACCGACCAGCGCACCAGCAGTTGAAGGAAAGGATGATTCACCGCGCCACTGTCACCCGCAGGCCACATGCCGCAACGAAATTTTCCCTTCCCCTACCGTCCATCCCGCTCTACGCCTCGACCTTCGCGCAAAAACCCTTAAAACCTGACCATGACCAACAAGCAGCGGCTCGACCTAATCGAGAAATACATTCGCGAACACAAATACGCCGACCTGCAAACCCTTGCCACCCGCTTCGACATTTCACTTTCGACTGTCCGACGCGCTCTCGATGAGCTTGAAGTAAAAGGTATGCTTCGCCGCCACCACGGTGGCGCCTCCCTTGTCGAGACCGACGAGTTCGCCAAGGAATATGATTTCATCCTGCGCGACCAGCGTCATTCCGGTGAAAAATTTGCCATCGCGCGACACATCGCAGACCAGGTTCAACCCGGCATGACGGTCATCCTCGATGGCGGCACCTCTACCTATGCCGTCGCCCGTCTGCTCGTCACCAAACGTCTTCAAGTCATCACCAACTCGCTTCCCATCGCCGGCCTCTTCAGCGAAATCGGCTCTTTGGAGACCATCGTGACGGGCGGTAGCATTTACAACCGTCTAGGCGTGCTCGTGGGGCCGTTCTGCGAACACTCTCTCGACCAAATCCACGCCGACATCGCCATTCTTGGCGGCGCTGGCATCACCGAGACCGGCGTC
This sequence comes from Verrucomicrobiota bacterium, assembly GCA_025361935.1. Lineage (GTDB taxonomy): Bacteria > Verrucomicrobiota > Verrucomicrobiia > Opitutales > Opitutaceae > Rariglobus. Next base: position 1,708 of record JANYJB010000115.1, on the reverse strand, counting down.
TGGAATCAAAACACCCTCGTCGTCGCCATTCAGCGCAAGATGATCGCCGCCTCTGAACGCACGTTCTTCGCGATGGACAGCTCCAAGTTCGGTCGCAAGGCCATGAATCTCACCGCTCCTTTTAACGCGCGCTTCACCATCGTCACCGACACCAAGCCTGCTTCGTCCGTGGCCGCAGCGATTAAAAACGCCGGCGCCACCCTCGCGTTAACCGGCGCTTGATTTCCTTCGGCACGACCGGATGAAAAATCGGTCGTGTTCTGCACAGCGCATTTGCTTTCCATCCTGCCCTGTTCATCCGTGTGCGCCGTGGCCCGCTCCGCTTCTCCTATTCCGAAAAACCAGCCAGAGTGCATTCGCCTTCGCGGTGTTCGCCAGAACAATCTCAAGGGCTTCGACCTCGACTTGCCCCTGGGCAAATACGTCGTCGTCACCGGTCTCTCCGGCGCCGGCAAAAGCTCCCTTGTCTTCGACACGCTCCACGCCGAGGGCCAGCGGCGCTACGTAGAGACTTTCAGCGCCTACACCCGCCAGTTCCTCGACCTCCTCGACAAGCCCAAGGTGGACTCCATCGAGAACATCCGCCCGTCCATCGCCATCGAGCAGACCAACACGGTCAAAACCTCACGTTCTACCGTCGGCACGATGACCGAGCTCACCGATTTTTTCAAAGTCTGGTTCAGCCACGTCGCCACCTGCTTTGACCCCGCCACGGGCAAGCCCGTCGAAGACGATACCCCGCAGTCCATCTGGGAAAAATCCAGCACCGCCTCGCCCGCCGCCCAGGTCATCGTCGCTTTCAAGGTGGTCAAACCCGCCAACCTCGCGTGGACGGAGGTCCTCGCCAACCTCAAAGGCCAGTCCTACGTCCGCGTGCTTGTTCCCTCGTCCGACGCCAAGCTCACCGTCGCCCGCATCGACGACCTGATCTCCGACCCATCGCTCCTGACCCAAAGCCCTTCGCCCCACCTTTTCATCGCTCAGGATCGCCTTGCCCTGGAACCTGCGCAACGCACCCGCTTTCTCGAAGCCGCCGAAACTGCGATGCACTTCGGTCAAGGCCAGCTTCACGTCTTCGCCGCCGACACGCTCGCCGAACTCGGACACTTTTCGCGCGGCCTGCACTCGCCCGAAACCGGACGCACTTTCCGCGCCGCCTCGCCCGCGCTCTTCTCCTTCAACTCCCCGCTCGGCGCCTGCCCGCATTGCCGCGGCTTCGGCCGCATCATAGAGATCGACTACCGCCTCGCCATCCCCGACCAGTCGCTCTCCATCGCCGACGGAGCCATCAAATGCTGGGAAGGCGAAGTCTACAGCGCGTCCAAGGACGATCTCACGTCCATCGCCAAAAAAAATAAAATCCCCCTCCACGTTCCCTTCGCCTCGCTCACGCCCGAACAGCGCGCGTTCGTGATCGAAGGAGAAACCGGCTACGGCGAAAACGGACGGGAATGGCCGCACGCCTGGTATGGCTTGAAAGGGTTTTTCTCCTGGCTCGAGAAGAACACCTACAAGATGCACGTGCGCGTCTTCCTCTCGCGCTACCGCGCCTACAACCCCTGCCCGACTTGCGGCGGCACGCGCCTACAACCCGAAGCGCTTTGCTGGAAATGGAACGGCCTCACCCTGCCGGAACTCTACCAACTTCCCGTCGGCGAACTTCTCTCCAAGGTCGCCGAAGCCCCGCCCGATTCCGCCGACCGCAGCG